>JBBUDR010000079.1:0-12081 GCA_038057195.1 Patescibacteria group bacterium | reverse complement strand
AAAAGAGGGTAGAGAAGCAAGCGAATAATAATTGTCAAAATGACAATTGCAATCCCGAAATCCTGAAATGCGACTGTATTATAGAGAAAAAAAAGCGCGTTTACTATCGGATTAAAGAGAACTGCGTCATAGAATGTTAAAAAAGGATTCATAGAGAAAAATTTAATGTTCTTTGATAATCGGATCGTATCCTCCCTTCGCGTACGGATGGCATCGAAGAATACGTTTACATGAAGCAATACTTCCTTTTAAAAGTCCATATTGACGGACTGCTTGGATCGCATATTCTGAACACGATGGTTCGTACCTGCATCCGACATACGGGGCTTTCCATCCTATCATATTGCGATCCGGAGAAAGAAATACTTGATAGAGGCGGATACAAAAAACCGCCACTTCAGCTAAGACGGCGTTTGCACTCGAGAAAAGCCCTTTCAATATCTTCATAATAATCTTTTCGGGAAATCGTTGCCGATAAGGGAATAAAACTGAGTATATAGTCGCATCCTTTCTGTACACCATCAGGATGCGCGCGAATCCACTCGGATGCCCGACGCCGTAGACGATTCCGGAGAACCGCGCTTTTGGACACCTTTTTTGAGACAACAAAGGCGAAACGGGAATGCACCAATCCGTTTGGAACATAGAAGAGACGGAAAGACCTGACAGAAACGGCTTTTGCCCGGCTCCATGCGTCTTGAATCTCTTTTTTCTTCCGAAGCCGATTGATTTTCTTCAGAGCCATTGAAAAGAAAAAACGCTATCGGGAAATTATCTTCCGCCCTTTCTGTCTTCGCGCCTTAAGAACCCGCCGTCCGCTTTTTGTCTGCTTTCGCTTTAAAAATCCATGCGCTCGCTTCCGTTTTTGTTTTTTCGGTTGATAGGTTATTGACATAATATATATCTCATGCCACTGAAAGAATCCGGCAATGCGTCCGGAGCAATACTAAGAATGAGAACGCTCTTACTATATCATAGAAAAAAACTTAAAACAAGAAGTATTGGTATGTAATTCCGGTAAAAAAGTTGTTCGCCATTTTTCAACACCCTATGCACACCCCACTACTTTCATTTAAAAAAATTACCAGGATATAATGGGAACACTCAACACCCTATTTAAAAGCCATAGTATATGATGACCAACGAAGAGCTTTGGAAAACAGTCCTGACCGAGATAGAGCCTCAAATCTCGCAAGCTGGGTTCATAACATGGTTCAAGCAGACGTCCGTTTTGGATATGAAGGAAGGGACCGCTCTCGTGTCCGTTCCAAATGGGTTTGCCAAAGAATGGCTCCAAAACAAGTATCATAAGCACATCATCCAAGCATTCAGGAACATCTCCCAAGGGATTAAGCATGTCGAATACGTCATTACAAAGCATTCCGAGACAGATGCTCCGCATTCTGTCGCTATAATAAAAAAGAAGAAAGATGATTCAATTATAAAGGAAAGCCAACTTGACATAAAAGAGTTGAGGGTTGATCCACAAACAAACCTAAACCCTCGCTACACATTCGGAAACTTCATCATTGGGCGCTTCAATGAAATCGCCCACGCGGCCGCGCAATCCGCTCTTCAGAATATCGGACGGACATACAATCCTCTCTTTATCTACGGAGGGGTAGGGCTCGGCAAAACCCACCTGATTCAGGCATTCGGGAATGAATCAATAAAAAAATATCCAGGAATCAAGGTAAAGTACATCACTTCCGAACGATTTATGAGCGAACTCTTGGAATCATATGGCCTTCCTGAGAAAATGGATGCCTTGAAAGAGCGGTACCGGTCTATTGATGTGTTTATCGTTGACGATATCCAGTTCCTCGCAAGGGGAGAGAAGATGCAGGAGGATTTTTTCCATACATTTAATTCTCTCTACGACAAAAATAAACAAATTATCATCTCTTCCGACAGGCCCCCGCGATCAATCGCCACACTTGAAGAGCGTTTGAAATCGCGTTTTGAAGGGGGAGCTATTATTGACGTATCAGTCCCTGATTTTGAGACCCGAACGCTTATTTTAAAAATGAAGATGAATGAGAAGCAGTTCTCCCTCTCTGAAGAGGTTCTTGAATACATCTCAAACTCCATAAAAACCAATGTTCGCGAGCTTGAGGGGGCGTTAAACCGCCTTATCATCCATACAAAAATGACAAATACTCCGCTTACAATAGAGGAGGTGAAAAAAATCCTCTCTACAACATCAAATAATGTTAAAAAATTTACCACCCCAAAAAAGATTATTAAGGCAGTTTCTGATTTTTATGACATTAAAGAGCAGGATCTACTGAATAAAAGTAGAAAGCAGTATATAGTAAAACCCCGTCAAATTGTTATGTATCTCCTTCGAAACGAGCTTTTATCCTCATTTCCGTCGATTGGAGAGTATTTAGGGGGGCGGGATCACAGCACTGTCATCCATGCTTGTGAGAAGATTTCTGAAGATTTAAAAAATAACCTTCTTTTAGAAGAGGAAATTCGGAGTATAAAAGATAGGATATATAAATTATAAGATAGTGAGAAGATGTTGATAAGAAGTATATAATTTTTTAAAAATATATTTATATAAAAAAATAATTTCATATATAATAAAAATACACACCATTATATCCACATTTCTTTTAAGTAATTTATAAGATAATTCCTTTATTTTTAATTAATTTTCAACACTACACACAACTTATCATTCCTAATAACAATAGTAATATTATATATATGAAATTTACTGTATTATCACAAGTGTTGAAAGATAAAATATCAACAGCTGAACGATTTACCGGAAAAAATATAACACTTCCTGTATTAAGTAATATATTATTATCAACTTCAAATAAAGAATTAATAATTACATCAACAAATTTAGAAATAGCCTGCACATTATATATCTCTGGAAAAATAATAAAGGAAGGGTCGTGCGCTGTCCCAGCGCGGACATTTTCTTCATTCATTCAAACTTTTAAAAATGATGAAAAAGTGACTATTGAGGATAGAAATGGAACACTTTTTATTGAGACAGAATCAACAAAAACAAAAATTCTCACTTCTCCTATAAAAGATTTTCCACTCATCCCAAAAATAAAAAAAGAGAGGAATATTCGGATTAAAAAAGATGATCTTCAAAAATCAATCTCCGAGGTCCTGCCGGCAGTCTCACTCTCACAATTAAAGCCAGAAATAAATGGGATATACATTTCATGGGATAAGAAAGAAAAAATCCTAACACTTGCGGCAACCGACACATTTCGTCTCGCCGAGAAAAAAATATTTCTTGAAAGTGAAGATTCGGCAGACTTCTCATTCATCCTTCCATTCCGGTCAGCGCAGGAACTTTCCCATTTTGAATCAGACGCTGATGTCGCGGATATTATTTACGGCGAATCGCAGGTTAGAATAGCATTTTTAAACGATGAGATGGTGACGAATACGGTGAATGGTCTCTTTCCGCAATACTCCGGGATCATCCCAAAGAGCTTCGAAACCCGCGTTGAAATAAAGAGAGAGTATCTTATTGGCGCCATCAAATCGACGAGTTTTTTTACCAGCAAGCTTCAGGACGTGAGCTTTCAGGTCCGTGCCGGAGAACTTGAAGTCCATGCGGAAAACAGCGAAGTTGGGGAGACTTCGAGTGTTGTGGCGGCAACAGTGAAGGGAAATCCGATGAAAATAGCATTCAACTTTAAATACATCCTCGATGGCCTTTCTGCGCTGTCGGGGGATTCTATTTCGATTCTTATGAATAGCGAATCGTCGCCAGTCCTTCTGAAAAGCATGGATCAGTCTCTCTACACATATCTTTTGATGCCGATTCAGGCGCTATAGATAGTATGAGGTTTTTTTCAAACCTTTCCGATCTTCTTAAAAAAAAAGAGGACCTTCTACAAAAAAAGGAGCCTCTTTTTTATGATACACAGGAGTTTCTTAAGAAGCACGCCCCACTTCTTTCTCCGCTCATTGTTCCCTTAAAGTACGAGCGCGGAGTGTTTACGGTCGGAGTACGCTCGTCACCGGCGCTTCAGGAGTTTTTTTTTCTAAAACATGATCTTTTGCAATATCTCCATGAGAGAAAATATTCCGTTCACGAAATCACCGCTCGCTTCGTTTCATAGTGAGCATCATCGAACGCTCATCATTCTCTCAAGAACTCTCATATTTCCATATACATCCGAAGCCGATATCGACAGGGAGTAAAACCCGGTAGAGAGCCCTGACGGCAGCAGTACTGTGAATATGTCATTTCCAGAGCGTGTTATTGGGAGAGCATGCTGGTCGAGTTTTGCCGATATCTCTTGCAAGGAAAATACTGAATGAATTTGAACGCGAAGAAATGTGGCTGTTTCCGAGAGCACTCCATTCGCGCCGTCTATGAGCGTGATAACAGGCCTGTTTGCTTCCGTGTGAATATCATCGGTTTCTTGAGAGAAGACCCCTTCCTGCTGGGAGACCTTGAACCGCGTTGCGGTGATCCATTTTTGAATCGCGTCCTCCCAGTTTTTGAATTGCGCGTCGGAAGCAGAGTTTTCCGGTATTGGGCCTTCGGGATCGTTTTTATTCACCCAATACAGTATCGAGTGAATCTCATTGCCGATAGGGACTTCACGGATAAATTCAGGAGGCGTTAAAGCCGTTGCTTGTTTTTTTGATATCGTATCGATCTTCATTATCCCACTTCCTTGCCAAAATCCTTTCAGCACCGCTTTTGAGACTTCTTTTTTCGTCGGTGGGGTGAATTGCTCCGGAGTCGAGGTGGCGAGCACCTGCTGCATGAATGTGTGCCATAGGGGAGCAGCGACGAGGACGCCAGCGGTGTTTTCATTCATAGCCGTATTGTCATTATTTCCGACCCAGACTCCGGCGACAAGCGACGGGGTGTATCCAATCGTCCACGCATCTCGATTATCCTGCGTTGTCCCGGTTTTTGCGGCGACTTGGCGGTCCGGAAAGTAGAGCGAGCTGTTCCTGATGAAAATCGGTACGCGGGCATCGTTATCAATAAGAATCGAGTTTAGAGTCCGCGCGGCTTCAGTGTCGACCGCGTGTATCTGGTTTTGCGTATACTCTTCGAGTGTGTTTCCCTCCGCATCCTCTATTTTTAAGATTGGCGTCATCGGATTAAGGATCCCGTCTTCCGCGAACGCTCCATATGCCGCGGTTAATTCCAGGAGTTTTACCTCTGCTCCTCCAAGAACCAAGGAAAGGCCGAATCTGCTCCGATCCTTGAGAGAGGTTATCCCGAGCGCTTCTGCTGTTTTAATAGTGTCTTCGATGCCCGCAAGATAGAGAATCTCGACTGAGGGGATATTGAGCGATTGCTGGAGAGATTGCCGCATGGTGACTGGCCCGCGAAATTGCCCGTCATAGTTCTGCGGGTGGTAGCAATCCTTCCCGTCAATGCCGGGTCCCGGCGTCGCATCAGAATTACACAGCGGGTTGAACTCTGTCGGAACATCAAAGAGAATTGTTTCCGGCGTGTATCCCTTTTGGAGGGCCGTGACATATGCGAGCGGCTTGAACGCCGAGCCCGGCTGGCGGAGGCGGGTTGCAACATTCACATTCCCGTCGTTTTTCACATCGAAGTAGTCGATGGATCCGACCATTGCGATAATCTGTCCGGTTCTAGGGTCTATGGCAACGAGCGAAGTATTTTTTGCTCCTAAATCCTTATTTCGCGCAACGGAATCTGAGATTATTTTTTCCGCTTTTTGCTGGGCATCCCAATCAAGGGTCGTCGTGATCCGAAGGCCCCCACTTTCGATCGTCTGCGTATCATAATGCTCCTCAAGATAATCCCGCACATACATGACAAAATGCGGAGCCTGTATATTTGTCTTCATTGGTTCGAATGCGAGTTTTTCTTTTTTTGCGCTTTCGGCGTCTTTCTCCGAGATGAAGCCGATGCTTTTCATCCGATCAAGAACTGTGTCTTTTCTGCCCATCAACTCCTGTTTATGAGGACCGTATGGAGAGTAATACGAGGGAGCTCGGGGAAGGGTTGCGAGCAAAGCAGCCTCGGCGAGGGTGAGGTGTTTCGTCGATGTCGCGAAATACGTCTCTGCGGCAGCTTCGATTCCATACGCATTTGATCCGTATGGGATCTGATTTAAATAGAGGCTCAATATCTCATCTTTTGAGTATTTTGATTCAAGGAGGATCGCCAGGACGACCTCTTTTATTTTACGCTTCACGGTCTGCTCTTTTCCTAAGAGAGTATTTTTAATGAGTTGCTGGGTTATGGTCGACCCGCCCTGCTGGATATTTTGGGACTTTATGTCGGCGTAAAGCGCTCGGAGGATGCCTTTGACATCAATTCCGCCGTGAGAATAGAAATTCGCATCCTCAGCCGCGATTGTGGCGTTTCGGACGGCGAGCGGTATATCGGAAAATGATATAAGGGTTCGTTTTTCTTCTCCATGGATTTCATAGAGGAGTGTGCGCCGCGCCCTGTCATATATTTTTGTCGACTGTGAAACGGGCTTTTCGGAGATGCGAGTCGGGTCTGGTAGGTCTTGAATGACCGTGACAAGAAAAATTCCTCCAGCAACGAGGCCGATAAGGAATACAACTCCTCCAAACTTTACAATTGTCTGTAATCGATGCTTCATAACCGAACCTGTCTATTATATGTAATTTTTCCGACTTATTCAATAGGTCTGTTGATTGTACCGTCTGAAAAAAACTGCTAGAGTGGGGTCATGATTCTGCGCTCAAAAAATGAAATCATCTCCGAAGTGCTCTCGCGGTCCGTCAGCGAGGTCATTCTCCGAGACCATCTTGAGCCGTTGCTTCGCTCGGGGAAAAAACTTCGCATAAAATTCGGCATTGATCCGACCGCCCCCGATCTCCATCTTGGGCACACTGTCGCGCTCCGAAAACTTCGGCTTTTCCAGGACTTGGGCCATACCATTATTCTTATTATCGGCGATTTTACCGCCATGATCGGGGATCCATCGGGCCGGAATCAGACGCGCGTGCCGCTTGGCGAAAAGGAAGTCTCATTGAACATGAAAAGGTATTTGAAGCAGGCGGGAAAGATCATCAACGTGAAGAAGACAGAGGTTCGCTATAACAGCGCGTGGTATAAAAAAAAGAACCAGCTGATATACGAGCTGACTTCCCGCGTCAGCCTCCAGCGCTCGATTGAGCGTGATGACTTTGAGAAGCGCCTCGCCGGAAAAGAGGAGATTACCATTCTCGAGGTTCTCTACCCGCTTCTTCAGGGGTATGACTCCGTGGTGGTCTCTGCCGACATCGAGATTGGGGGAAGCGACCAGAAGTTCAATATGCTGATGGGGCGGAGGCTCCAGCGTTCATACGGGCTTGGCGAACAAGATATCATAACCCTCGATCTTATTCCCGGAACAGACGGGCATCGAAAGATGAGCAAGAGCTATGGGAACGCCATTAGCTTGGAAGAAAGTCCGAACAATATCTTCGGGAAGATCATGTCGATACCGGACTCTCTCATCATTCCGTATGCCCGCGCGTTCACTAGTCGTTCTCTTGAGGATGTCGCCGATGATGAAAAAAAGATTCAAAGCGGACATCTTCATCCAAAAGATGCAAAGATGATGCTCGCAAAAGAAATTATCTCCCTGTACCATTCCGCAAAAAAAGCCGATGAAGCGGAAAAATTTTTCGTGCGTGTATTTCAGCAGAAAGAAGTTCCCTCTGCTATTCCGGAGGTAATCGTAAAAAAAGATACGACTCTTCTTGGTTTTCTTCGAACATTTCATGCGTCAGCTTCCAATTCCGAAGCTCGGCGGCTCATTTCGGGCGGAGGCGTGCGGGTTGATGACACTATTCTTAAAGATGAAAAACTAATCATCAGTAAAGAGTTTCATGGGCGGGTTCTCCGCGTCGGAAAACGCCATTTTTATAAGATACGTGTTCAATAAAAAATACCCCCGTTAGGGGGTATTTTTTATTTCCGGCAGATTCTATATGAACACATAATGTTCATATTGACCGAGTAAACCAGGAAAACGACAGTATTACGCTTCTTCAAGTTCATCATCTTCTTTGTACTCTTCCAATCCGTCGCCTTCCGGGTCATCATCATCTTCCAAGGGAAGCGCATCGGGCTCTTCGGCGGGAATGTCTTTTTTTTCTTCTTCTCGGTCATCCGAGTCGTCCGAAAAAAGCTTAGTGGTATCGTTGGTCATACTTTTTTTATGTATTAGTCTTCTCTCGACCGCTTTGGGAGAAGAGTTCTTTTTTTATATCATATGCTGCTGCAAGCGCCAAGCCGATCGCGTCCGTCGTATCGTCAAGCTTCGGCATATCGGCGAGCTTGAACGTGATCTGGATGATTTTTTGGACCGCTTTTTTGTCCGCGGATCCCGATCCCGTTACGGAACGCTTCATTTCCGGCGGCGCATATTCATACACTGTAATGCCATGACGGGCCGCTGTCAACAGAACGATCCCACGTGCTTCGGCGACCGGAATGGCAGTTT
Organism: Patescibacteria group bacterium; assembly: GCA_038057195.1. Taxonomy (GTDB): domain Bacteria; phylum Patescibacteriota; class Minisyncoccia; order Sungbacterales; family JBBTQR01; genus JBBUDR01. The sequence continues at coordinate 3,628 of JBBUDR010000079.1, read as the reverse complement.
TTTGATTTGATGCGAAGAATATCTTTTCAATCGAAAGGATGTCGGGATGCCATTGTTTTGCGACTCGCTCAATCGCTTCATGAATGGAAAAAAGGCGTTTTTCATGGAGATCGCCGGTCCGTGTTTCAACGGTGCCCGCTTCAAGAAGCGATACGATGCCGTCTTTTTTCCGCACTACCGCAAATCCAAGGCGCGCAAATCCCGGGTCGATTCCCAAAATAACGATATTATTCGATATTCGCGTAGACTTCTTGGACATCGTCATTCTCCTCGATTGCGTTAAGAAATAGACCCACTCGGTCTTCTCCATCGGCAGTAAGCTTCATCGTCGTTTTGGGAATATACGCTATGAATGATGTTTCAATAGTAGCGCCTTTTTTTGCAAGCGCGGAAACGAATAAGTGAATTTCTTGCGAGGGGACGGTCATAAAAAGTGTTCCATTCTCCTCATTGATTGAGTCCGCTCCAGCGTCGATTGCGGAGAGCTCCCATTCTTCCTTTGTTTGGAGAGTATTTTTTTCCAAGGGCAATTCGACGACTCCCTTCTTTTCAAACATCCACAAGACGGTTCCGGGAGAGGCGAATTTTCCTCCCGATTCCGATACGAGGTGCTTTATCTCTTGCGTCGAGCGATTCTTGCTGTCCGTGATTCCCTCAATGAGAACCGCTACTCCATCCGGCCCATACGCCTCATAGAGGAATTCTTCCAAAACCGACTCATTTTTATTTGCCGCCTTGTCTATTGCGCGTTCGATAACATCCCGTGGCATATTGACGGCTTTTCCGCGCTCGACGGCAATTCGCAATTTTTGGTTCGTGCCGGGGTTTTGATCGCTCCCACGCGCGGCAAGCGTGATCATTCGAGAAATTTTTGAAAATATCTTTCCTCTCTTTGCGTCGGTGATGCCCTTTTTATGCTTGATTTGTTTCCACTTGCTGTGTCCTGCCATGTTCCATATGAATCAAGAATAATGAATCAAGGTTTTACTTCGCATCTTTTCGTTTGTTTCTTGATCCATTATTCATAATTCTTTCCTCACATTAAACGCTGCTGATCTTTTGGTTCGGGAAGGCCGAGGTGCCGGTATGCCGCCGGTGTTGCCATTCTTCCTTTTGATGTTCGCTCAAGGAATCCGAGCTGCAGAAGATACGGTTCGTATACCTCCTCGATCGTATCTTCCTCTTCCGATGATGCTGCCGCGAGAGAGCGAATGCCAACCGGTCCTCCGCGGAACTTTTTTATGATCGTTTCCAAAAGCTTCCGATCTCCCGGTTCAAGGCCACGCTCATCAATTTCAAGGAGGTGAAGGGTTTTTTCGGCCGTGTCTTTCGTAATGACTCCCGTTCCATGCACTTCCGCATAGTCGCGAACGCGCTTTAAGAGGCGATTCGCGATTCGGGGCGTGGATCTGCTGGACACGGCGATTTTTGAAAGTCCTTCAGGTTCGGCATGGATGTTGAGGAGTTTTGCGGAACGCTTGATTATTTCTTGGATTTCCGGTTCGGTATAAAAATTCAGGCGGAATGTCGCGCCAAAGCGGCTCCGAAGAGGGGAGGAGAGAAGGCCGATGCGAGTCGTCGCCGCGATGAGCGTGAATGGCGGGAGCTCGAGCTGAAGCGTCCGTGCCGACGGCCCTTTTCCAATGACGATATCGAGCGTACGCGACTCCATCGCGGGGTAGAGTATCTCTTCAATGAGCTTATTCAGGCGATGCGCCTCATCGATAAAGAGAATGTCGCCGGGGGTGAGATTCGTGAGTATGGACGCAAGATCGCCGACTCGCTCAATTGCCGGCCCCGAGGTGATTCTGATGTTCGTGTTCATCTCTCGGGCGATGAGGTGCGCCAATGTCGTTTTCCCGAGGCCTGCGGGGCCGTGGAGAAGGACGTGCTCGACAGGCTCTTTTCGTTTTTTCGATGCCTGAAGGAGGATGAAAAGATTTTTCTTGAGATGTTCCTGTCCGACATACTCCTTCCACTCCTTCGGCCGGAGAGTCTTATCAAGATGCGAGTCCTCATTCTTTTTTTCGACCGGGTCGATGATACTTGACATAGAATAAAATACCTGCTAAAATATAGAAATTGAAATCCCAAAAGGCTTATTATGAGGAAAAAATTCATTCCTTCAAAAAGCCTTTTTGTTTTTGTAAAAATCGCGTTAAAAAGTCATTCGTAACCTCTAGGCAAATAAGGTACATATCATGTCGCCTTAATGGGGATTTTTATGCGCTGGGCATTTTGGTTCCGACTGGAATGTGCCGCCGGAAAATCTTGAACCTCGTGTTCCTGAACCGAGGAATTGCCTAGAGGTTACGGATGACTTTTTTCTTTTTTTAAGATGCTACTCTCCGAGAGTCCGCTCCGCTTCCGCGACATCGGTTATTCCCTGGAGAATCTTTATGACTGCGTCCTGCTTCATCGTTATCTGCCCCTGCTCATAGGCGGCTTTTTTTATATCCTGCTCTGATGGGGACTTCAAAATAATGTCTTCAAACGCATCGTCAATGACGATAATCTCAAAAACACCGATTCGGGATTTGTATCCGGTATTGTTGCACTTTTCGCATCCCTGCGGGCGGTATGCTTTTGCGTCTTTTGGGCCGATGGCAGGCTTTTTCACCTTCGCTTTTGGAGGGAAGGAGTCAAGCTCTTTTTGCATTGCTACAATCTCTTCTTTCGTGAAATGATCCTCTTTCTTGCAATGCGTACAGAGTTTTCGGAGAAGGCGCTGGGCGATGGCAAGGTTCATCGCAGGGGCGATGATATTTGGCTTTACGCCGATATCGATGAGGCGGGGGATGGTGCCGGCAGCGTCGTTCGTGTGAAGGGTTGAGAAGACAAGATGTCCGGTCAATGCCGCGTGCATTGCGGTTTCGGCGGTCTCCAGGTCTCGGATTTCCCCGACGAGGATGACATCAGGGTCTTGTCGAAGGACGGAGCGAAGTCCCGATGCGAAAGTATAATGCTTTTCCGGAGAAACTTGCGTCTGTTCGATGCCGGGGAGGTGATACTCGATAGGATCTTCCAGGGTTATGATCTTGATCTCAGGCGTGTGAACGGTTTTTAAGAACGTATAAAGGGCAGTCGTCTTTCCTGAACCGGTCGGGCCGGTCGTGAGAATCATTCCATTCGGCTGTCTCAACTGCTTCCTGATCTCGTCGGCAATTTCTGGCTGCATACCAAGGTCTTCAATCGTCAAATTGATCGATTTTGGATTCAAGATCCGAAGAACGATATTTTCTCCATACGGACCGGGAAGAATAGAGACGCGGACTTCAATCTCTCCATCGGGGAGCTTGATGGTGAAGCGCCCGTCTTGGGCGCGCTCGGCGACATTCAATTTCAAGCCCGAAATGAGCTTGATGCGTCCGATGAGGAACTTGAATGATTTTTGCGGGATGCTGGCGATGTCCTGGAGCACTCCGTCCAGGCGGTAACGGACGCGCACTTCCTCCGCTTGCGGTTCGACATGAATATCAGACGCGCTCAATTGGAGCGCTCCGGCGATGATGATCTCAAGGAAGTCCGTGATCTTCTTCGCGAGCGAGGATTCGATGAGCGAGGAGATATCGCTAATGTTCTTTATTTGTTCCTTGAATATAGCGAGGCCTTCCGGGGTGATGTTGAT
>JBBUDR010000078.1:0-11136 GCA_038057195.1 Patescibacteria group bacterium | reverse complement strand
AGATATCGCCGGTGCGCCTCGAAATCGGACAGAAGCAGATTAGCCATCCAGAAGCGTTTGCGGGGCAGGGGTCAAAGGTGAAAGTCGGAGGAAAAACATACAAATAGTTTTTAGAAAATTATGACTGAAGATACAAAAAAACAAGACGTGGATGTTATCAACCAGCATACCGGCGAAAAATGGTACTACACGGATACCGTGAAGGATCATTTTTTTCATCCCCAGAATATCCTTTTGAAGGATCCCGCAGTGGGGGAATATGACGCCGAGGGAATGGTGGGGAGTCCCGCGTGCGGGGACATGATGAATATGTGGCTCAAAGTTGATAAAGAAACCGAGCGCGTGACAGAGATGAAATGGCGGACGTTTGGATGTGCATCGGCTATTGCCGCAACATCAATGTTTTCTGTGATGATTACAGAAAATGGGGGGCTCGCGATAGACGACGCCTTGAAGATCAAGCCGCAGGACATCATGACGCGCTTAGGCGGGCTTCCAAACAGAAAAATTCACTGCTCGGTTCTTGCGGATAAGGCGTTTCGAAAAGCGGCGAATGACTGGTTTAGAAAAAATGAGCACTATGATAGAATAAAAGTTGAAGGAGCGAAAATCGTTGACGAGCGCTTAAACATCACTGATAAGGATATCGAAGAGGCGGTCCTCGAAGGTGCGATTGATTTGGAATCGGTGCAGAAAAAATTGAAAGTCGGCGTGGGAATGGCTCCCGAGAACTTGCTTGAGATTGAACAACTCATCCGCTTTTACAAAGAGAAATATTATGGGTAAAAAGTAAAAAAAAGCCCCGCGGAATACATCCGACAAGGGCATGGCTACACGTTCTGCAACCGGCGTCCTTCCATAATGAGCTCTCTCGTACTTTCTCCGCAGAGCTCCGTCCGTCCGCATCGCGGACATTCCCGAACCTCCCCGAGATTTTCCCCCAGGGGGATAAAGCACGAGACCTTGTTCTTCAAAACCATTGGTAGGACACAGTCAGGGCAATCATTCTTCATAATTATTCCCTCCCTGCGGTTGAATGGTAAAGAAACGGATGTGCCTATAACTTTTATATAATTGGTCTCATGGAAAGTCAAGAAATTAAAAAACAAATGAAAATTGGGAAAATCCAAGTGCATCGAGATCTCTGTATCGGAGCGGCATCCTGCGTTGCCATTATGCCGGGAGTTTTCGAGCTTGATCCCGAAAACAAGGCGGTTATTTTAAAGAATGACGGAACGGCAGATTCGGGGCCCGTGTCATATGGCATCCTCCGCGACGCGGGTGCGGACACCGAGATGATACTTCTTGCCGCAAAATCCTGCCCGACGCAAGCAATCGTCCTTTTCGACGAAGATGGGAACCAGATTTTTCCAGAAGTGAAGTAATAAATAATAAAACAAGAAATAAGGAATCTTCGGAATATAGACCGCCAGGTATAAATATACGGTCTACATTCCGAAGTGATTTATTCGCTTAGTTCATAAATCACATGAAAGAACCAAAACCATTGAAGTACTCAACCCTTGAGGGGCTTTCAGAAAAGCAACTGAAAGAGCATCATGATGTTCTCTATGTTGGCTATGTGAAGAAGTGGAATGAGATTCAGGAGAAACTGAAAACAACCGACCGGTCTCTTGCAAACGGCACCTACAGTGAATTCGGAGAATTAAAACGCGAAGAGACATTCGCGATGAATGGAATCCGTCTCCATGAGGGATATTTTGATACTATGATTTCCGGCGGGAACGAGCCAAGCGGTGCGGTGAAAGCAATGATCGAGCGAGACTTTGGCTCATACGAGAAGTGGATGGAAGATTTCAAGGCTCTTGGCGTTGCGGCTCGCGGATGGGTAGTCCTCGCGTATGACTTGGATGATCAGCGCCTCTATAATTATCTCTGCGACTCGCATAATCAGGGCGGGGTCTGGAACTCCGTCGCGATTTTCATTATGGATGTCTATGAGCACGCGTATTTCCTTGATTACGCGACGGGGCGGAAGGCGTACATTGAGGCGTTCTTCAAGAATATCAACTGGGAGTTTGTAAACTCTCTCATCGGAAAATATAATCTCAAGTAATACTATGGCGGGAAAAACATTAGAGATATCGATTGAAAAAGAAATTGAAAAAGTCCTCGAGGAGGTGCGACCGATGCTTGCGCTCCACAGGGGCGATGTGAAGTTCGTGGAATTCAAAGACGGGACTGTTTTTGTCGAGCTCTTGGGAACGTGCCAAGGATGCCCGCTCTCGCAGCTTACCTTGAAGGCGGGGATTGAGGATATGCTGAAGTCCGCCGTCCACGGCGTGGAGCGCGTGGAAGCGATAAACGATATGACGGTGACTCACGCCGGACCGATAGGATTTTAATACAGAAACTTTCACTTCTTCTCGCCCGTACTACTAAGTAATAGAGTCCGGGCTTTGCCGTCTCTCTATAGGATAGATACTCTTGACGGCGCTGTCAGTGAGTTTGAAATATATCAGAAAACAGTGTTGAATATAACTACCTATTTGTAATTTAAAGACAGAGATTTACAATCAATACATGCCGCCATTAGGAAGTTTTACCATCAAAGCGCAAGAGGTTTTAAAGAAGTCTCACGACTTCGCTCTTGAGCGCGGGCACACGCAGGTGGACGCGATGCATCTTCTTGCCGCTCTCGTGATGCAGGAAGAAGGAATTGTGGAAGCGATTCTGGAGAAGCTTGGCGTTGAGATTTCCCAGCTTGCGGACAAGATTCTAGATGTGTTGGATGGAATGCCAAGAGGAACAACGGTAAGTCCGATCGGGCAGATATTCTTGACGCAGGAATTTGCGCGGGTCATGGACCAGGCGCAGAAGGAAGCGGGACAGCTGAAAGATGAATATATCTCAACCGAGCATCTCTTACTCGCGCTCACCGAAGTGCCGACGAAGGCGCGCGACATGATTCAATCGTCAAAGATAGATCGGGAAGAGATTTTAAAGGCGCTCCAGGGACTTCGCGGAGGACAGCGGATTACGGACGCAGAGCCGGAGTCAAAGTACGCGGTTTTGGAAAAATATGGAAGGAACCTCACACGCATCGCGCGTGAAGAGAAGCTCGACCCGGTCATCGGACGCGAAGAAGAAATTCGGCGGCTGATGCAGGTTCTTTCGCGAAGAACGAAGAATAACCCTGTTCTCATCGGCGAAGCGGGAGTCGGAAAGACGGCGATCGTTGAAGGGCTCGCCTTGAAAATCGCATCAGGCGATGTTCCCGAATCACTGAAGAATAAAGAGCTTGTCTCGCTTGACTTAGGGTCTCTCATAGCGGGAACGAAGTACCGCGGAGAATTTGAAGAGCGGATGAAGGCCGTGATGCGGGAGATCGAGCGCGCGAAGGGAAAGATTATTCTTTTCATTGACGAACTGCACACCATCGTCGGCGCGGGAGCGGCGGAAGGCGCGATTGACGCCTCAAATCTCCTGAAGCCGCCGCTCGCAAGAGGCGAACTGCACACCATCGGCGCGACGACTCTGAAGGAATATCATAAATATATTGAAAAAGATCCGGCGCTTGCGCGGCGCTTTCAGCCGGTCTATGTTGACGAGCCATCGGTTGATGAGACGGTCATCATCCTTCACGGCTTGAAGCACCGCTACGAACTTCATCACGGCGTCAAAATCACCGACGGCGCCATCGTCGCGGCGGCGCAGCTTTCGAGCAGGTACATTGCCGATCGGTTTCTTCCCGACAAAGCCGTGGATCTCGTTGATGAAGCGGCTTCCTCAATTCGCCTTGAAATCGATTCCACTCCGAAGGAGCTGGATATATTCAAAAAGGACATCATGCGTCTTGAAATAGAGAAGGAGCGCTTGAAGGCCGCAAAGCCGGGGAAGAAGCGAACGAAGGAGGAAAAAGCACATCTCTCTGGAGTTGAAAAAGAACTAAAAGTCCTCTATGCCGCGAAAAACAAGCTTGAGGCGAAATGGACGGGCGAGAAAAAGGCCGTCTCCGATATCGGGACATTAAAGGGCTCTTTGGACGCGCTCCGGCAGGAATCCGAAGTACTGGAACGGGAGGGCAATTTTGAAAAAGTCGCCGAACTTCGATATGGGAAAATTCCTCCGGTTGAGAAAAAAATCCGCGAGGGAGAAAGCGCCTTAAAAAAAATTCAGGTTGTTTCGCGGATGGTAAAGGAAGAGATTACTGAAGAAGATATCGCTGATGTCGTCTCTCGTTGGACGGGGATTCCGGTAAAGAAGATGCTTCAAGAAGAGTCCGAGAAGCTCACGCACATGGAAGAAATTTTACGGAAGCGCGTCATCGGGCAGGAAGAGGCGATTGCGAAGATTTCAAATGCGATCCGGCGCTCGCGAGCGGGCATCAACGAAGAAGACCGACCAATCGGCTCGTTCATCTTCTTGGGTCCTACGGGAGTGGGAAAGACGGAGCTAGCGCGGACGCTTGCGGAGTTCATGTTTAACGACGACAAGACGCTCATCCGCTTTGATATGTCCGAATATATGGAACGGCACGCCATCTCGAAGCTTATCGGCTCTCCGCCAGGATATGTCGGATACGAAGAGGGCGGGACGCTCACGGAAATGATCAAGCACCGCCCATACGCGGTTATCCTGTTTGATGAGATTGAGAAGGCACATCCCGATACATTCAATCTCCTGCTTCAGATTTTGGACAGTGGGCACCTCACCGACGCGAAGGGCAGGAAGGTGAACTTCAAAAATACCGTCGTCGTCATGACCTCGAACATTGGAGGCGAGTACACGAAAGAAATGACACGCCTCGGGTTTGTTGGAGAATCGGAAGACACGACGAAGCGCCAGGAAGAGATATTGAAAGAGAAGATCCGGAAAGCTCTCGAGCATCATTTCCGACCCGAGTTCCTGAACCGCGTGGATGATGTCGTCGTGTTCAACCGCTTAACACCCGAGATCATCATCCAGATCATCGATATTCAACTTCAGCGATTCATGGAGCGGATCGGCAAAAAAGAGATCAAGGTCGTATTCACTCCCGAAGCGAAAAAGTTTCTCGCGACTTCCGGATATGACCAGCAGTATGGAGCGCGCCCGCTAAAGCGTGTCATTCAGTCGCTCGTCTTAAACCCTCTTGCTGAAGATATTATCGCAAAACGGGTATTTCACGGGGATTCTGTCACCGTTGACCTCAAAGACGCCGCACTCGTATTCCTGAAAAACGGAAAGCCTCTCCGGAGCAAAAAGCCCGCTCGGGTTCCCGTTCTCTCAAAACACGAATAAACTGGAGCGTGTTTTAAAGCCGGGCGAGAGCCCGGCTTTTTTGTTTATTGTTTGTCCAGAATATCCCGCTGCAAACAGCGGGAATAAATGGCATACAAACAATAAACCGAGCACATAAAGCCTTATGTGCTCGGTTGAATGGAGCTCCGCGCGGGAGAACCTATGCCGGAGCTCCAAATCCATTTTTGTATGTGATATACTTACATGAAGGAATTTTCGTAATCTGATTTACTTACTTCGTTCATACAATAATAAGGAAACTTCGCAATACAAGCCACAAAGTATCAGTGTCCGGCTTGTATTGCGAAGTGATTTACTCACTTCGTTCATAAATCATATGTTTGATGTCATTACCATCGGGTCGTCCACCAGGGATATTTTTTTAAAAACATTCGCCTTCCGGGTTGTGGAATCCGGTGAGTCTCCAAACGGCCGACTTGAATGCGTTCCTTTGGGAGCAAAGCTCGAAGCCGACGATATATTTTTTTCAACCGGAGGAGCCGCGGTCAATGCCGCGACTGCATTTGCCAGGCAGGGATTTTCCGTTTCAACGCTCTCTCGCATCGGCAATGACGGGAACGGAGATGAGATTCGGAAGGTTTTGTTTCGCGAGGGGGTTGATCTTTCAAATATGATTACGGATAGAGGACAGAAGACCGCCGTGTCCGTCGTTCTTCTTCATGGTTTGGGCGAGCGCTCGATTGTCGTCTATGGCGGAGCGACGGACTATTGGAGCGCGGAAGATATTTCCAGTAGATCCTTCAATACCCGATGGCTCTATATATCTTCACTTCATGGAAATTTTGATGCGCTTCATGAGATTATCCGCCGGGCGAAAAAAAACGGAGTGAAGATTATGATGAACCCGGGCGTGCGCGAACTTTCCTCCCCGCAAAAGCTTATTCCGCTTCTTCAGTCGGTTGATATTCTCATGATGAATCGCGAAGAGGCGTCGCAATTTTCCGGCATTCCGTTCAAGAACGAGAAAGAGATATTCAAGAAGATAGACGAGCTTGAGCCGGGGATTTTCATTCTTACCGACGGCCCGAACGGAGTCTGGGTCTCGGACGGGCGAAAAGCATGCTACGCAAAGCCATATAAAGAAAAATGGGTCGTTGACAGGACGGGAGCGGGCGACGCGTTCGGGTCGGGGTTTCTTTCGGGTATCATGAGGCGGATGAAAGACAAGAAAAATATGAAAGACCTACAGATGGAGGATATTGCCTACGCAATCCGCCTAGGGAGCGCGAACGCGACCGCAAAGATTGAGGGCATGGGAGCCAGTTTCGGACTTCTAACTGAATACGATTTTATCCATGGCGCACGGTGGCAATCGCTTCAAATGAAGATTGAAGATGTAATATAATAAGGACTCTTCGCAATTGATGCTGTATGGTATAGATGTATCCAGCATCAATTGCGAAGTGATTTACTCACTTAGTTCGTAAATCATATGAAAAAAAATTTTGATTTTGTCGCAATCGGGGATATCACGACGGACGCGTTCATCCGCATCAAGGATGCGAGCGTGAATTGTGATGTGAACAGGGAAAAATGCCAACTCTGTTTTCGTTTCGGAGACAAGGTCCCGTATGAATCCGTGACTGTCGTTCCGGCGGTTGGGAACAGCGCGAATGCCGCGGTCTCCGCTTCGCGCCTTGGTATCAGCTCCGCACTCGTCTCGAACATCGGAGACGACCAAAACGGAGAGGACTGTCTCGATTCCCTGAAGCACAATGGAGTCGCGACGGATTTTGTCGCCATCAATGCGGGGAAAAAGACGAACTACCACTATGTCATGTGGTTTGAGGACGAGCGGACAATTCTCATCAAGCATGAAGATTTTCGTTATGACGGAATCTCCGAGATCGGTTCGCCAAAGTGGATATACCTAAGCTCGCTGGGGCAGGACTCCCTCTTGTTTCATCATCGAATCGCACAGTACGCGCGCGAGCATCCGGAAATCAATGTGGCGTTTCAGCCGGGGACATTCCAGATGAAGTTCGGGCATGATAAACTTCGCGAGATATATGAGATCGCAAAAATATTTTTCTGCAATGTCTCGGAAGCACAGCGCATCCTCCAGACGCAGGAGCACGATCCGGTGAAGCTGATGGAAATGATGAGAAAACTTGGTCCAAAGATTGTCGTCATCACTGACGGCCCCAAGGGCGCGTATGCGTATGACGGAAAGGAGGCGTGGTTCATGCCCCCGTATCCGGACCCGAAGCCGCCCTATGAGCGGACTGGTGCGGGGGACGCGTTCTCCTCGACATTTACGGTCGCTCTGGCGCTTGGGAAATCCATCCCTGACGCGCTTCGCTGGGCGCCGATCAATTCAATGTCGGTCGTGCAGAAGGTCGGTGCTCAAGCGGGACTTCTGTCGCGACCCGAGCTTGAAAAGTTTTTAGCGGAGGCGCCGGAATGGTATACTCCTAAGAAGCTTTCAATATAATCTTTTCATTTTCTATGTGGCCATTTGAGAAAAAAATAGAACAAGCGTACGCGCCGGAACATGCGGGAGAGACCGAGCAAAAAACTCCCAAAGCGGGGTATATATTATTGATAGCGATGTTCGTCACTTCGCTCTTCTTCGGGTGGCGCGCATTGGATGACTTACAGGATGTTCCTCAAAAGCCCGAGTATCTTTCAAGCTGCGCCTCAATATTTGTCACCTATCAGTGGGAAGACAACGGGCGATACGGCGAGGATAGGTATGTTCCGCTTCCGGAAACGGTGTATCAGCCGAAATCGGATTATTATCCTGCGATTTCTCCGGTGGAAACAGAAGTCCCATGCGTCTTTTCTTCTTTTGAGGCGAACCACGGAGTGCCCGCCGTGTTTGAAGGCAGGAAGTCATTGGACTTGGGACTTCGAAACGCGCATCTCGGGCTTCAGCAGATTTTAGGAAGCATTGCGGATTACGAACGCCAGTACAGCTTGGCGCTTCAGGAGAATCTTACGCCGGAACAGAGGCATCTCTATAATATTGGCATCAGTCAGAAAAATCTAGAGTACCTACGAACCCAGCGGGCCGAACTTCAGAATCAGATTGACCAATTGAAGGCGCAGTTGAAGCCGACAGACGAGCAATTGAAGGCTCTCTATGCCGATATTCTCTCGGATTATCGGAGCGCGTGGCGGTGGTATGAACTGAAAGTTTTTCTTTTGGAAGCCGTATTTGTCTTTCCATTCTTCTTTTTCGTCTTTTCGCGATATCGCCGGCTTTTGTTCCGGAAAAGCCCGTATGCGATTATTTTCACGGCACTTCTTGGCGTTGCTTCGGTGCTTGTCGTCCGAGTTCTCATCTCATGGTTCTGGAGCTTGTTTCTGGCGCGGATCATCCAATCTCTCTGGACCTTCATACAAAATTTTGCGCTCTTGAAGAGCCTCGTGTTCTACGGAGGTATGGCACTTTCAATCGGGGTATTTGGAGGCGCAGTATACCTTCTCCAAAAGCATATCTTTGACCCGCGCCGAGTCGCCGTCAGGAGCCTGCGGAACAAGAAATGTCCACAATGCGAGACGACACTGGATCTTGCGGGCGAATATTGCGCTAATTGCGGAAAGCATATCCAAGGGAAATGCGGAGTATGCGGAAAACTACGCATCATCGATCTTCCGCATTGTCCTCATTGCGGATCACTCTCAACCCGTTGATTTCTTTCAGTAATGAAAAAACATCATTCACTCTCTGAGATTCTTCGTACAGCAACGCATGAACGCTGGGCGGTCGGACATTTTAATATTTCAAACGCCGAACAATTAAAGGCGATTGTTGGCGCGGCGCGCGCAAAAAAAAGCTATGTTATGATAGGCCTCTCAGAAGGGGAGCGCGCGCATGTCGGCTTGAATGTTGCGGTTGCGCTCGCGCGGGCGTACGAAGAAGAATTTGGTATACCGATGTTTTTGAACGCCGATCACTCAAAAACCGTCGAATCGGCGCTCGCCGCCGCGCGCGCGGGGTTTAATTCAATCCATATCGACGCGTCGGAACATCCGTATGAAGAAAATGTTCGGATGACGCGGGAGGTCGTTCTCGGCGTAAAGAACATCTCTTCGCTTATTTCCGTCGAAGGAGAGCTTGGGTTCGTACCGGGAGAGTCGAAATCCGACCACACAAATATTTCCGTCGAGAGTTCGATGTACACGAATCCCGAGCAGGTCGCGGACTTTATTGAAAAGACAGGTGTTGATCGTCTCGCCGTTTTCGTTGGCAATGTGCATGGCCTTCACAAAGACGAGCCGAAAATAGACATCCAGCGAATCAAGGATGTCCGGATGTTTGTTCCGCCTGAAATTTCCCTCGTTCTTCACGCGGGGTCGGGGATTCCGGACGAGGATATCAAGTCGGCGATTTCGGGGGGAATTGCGAATATCCACATCAATACCGATATTCGAGTGGCATTCACAAATGCCCTGCGGACGGCAATTGCCGAAAACCCGGATGAAACGACCCCCTACAAACTTGTCAAAGGAGCGATGGATGCCGTTCAGGCGACTGTGGAAAACAAAGTCTCTCTCTTTGGAGGCGAAAATCGTGTATACTACTAGAAGAAGAATTATATCATCATTATAAGCGGATATAGTATATGAATGAAGATAAAAAATCACCGGGCATTTTTTACGCAAGCGTTGTTTTGAATATCATATTTCTTGGAATTCTTGTTTTTATTTTTTTTGTATATCGCGTTCAGCTTATTCCAAAATCATTGTCTCCCAATAGCCCCGCTCTTTTTGTTGTTCCGGAATCCGCGTTCAATAAGCTTTCTACGGACCAGGCCGCGGAGCAAGCAGGGACAGCGGGTCAACCACCTGCTGTGGTGCCAAGCGCTGACCATTTTCTTTCGGGGCGCATTACTAAAATCGCTCAAGACGCGATAACCATAGAATTGAAAAATTCAAACCCTAAAAAAACAGCTGTACTGACGCTTGAAGATGCGACACGGTATCTGAAAGTTCCGCCGCTGGAAGCAGTAAAGGGGCAGACAGTCGTTCCTACGGAGATAACAAAGAAAGACCTGAAAGTCGGAGACGATATATCGGTGAATTTCTCCGCGCCAATTGATTTAAATACTCTGAAGAATCTCAAGCCGAGCATCGTTGTCCTCATATCTCCGACTCAGACTCCGACGAAATAATATAGAACAGTGAAAAATTCAATGAAACAATATCTCCCCTCACCATCAACTATTCTCGCATTCACATTGGGAGTCCTCCTCGTCGGGTCTCACCTCGTATTCGGATTCACCGAACCAGGACAGCTTCCCGGAGGAGGAAACGTGCTTCCACCTCTTGATACGAGCGCAACGGGTCAGGCGAAAGCAGGGGGACTTATCATTAACACCGGAGGAGCATCTGTGGGATTCATCGTTGATAAGGGAAGTGTCGGCATCGGCTCATCTGTTCCTAAGGGGACGCTTGATATTACGGTTGCGACTTCGAGTCCGGCATTGTATGTGAATCAGACGGGAAGCGGGGATATTGCGGATTTTGTATGGGGCGGAGTATCGCGATTCATTGTTAAAAATAACGGCAATGTCGGGATAGGAACGACAAGTCCGCAAGCCCAATTAGATGTTGTTGGAGCAATTAAGATTGCAGGGGATGGGGCGTCCTGTAGCCAACAAGGAATGATGCGTTATAACACTTTCAGTCAAATTGTTGAATATTGCGATGGTTCAGGAACATGGCAGCCCATTAGTGTAACTCATCTCGGGATGTATGGCGGTTATTGCGATGGGGGTGGGGCACATTGGCCGGCCTTGACTTGTACAAGTTGTGTCACATGGACTGGCGGTACCAGCCTTTGTCCTAATACTTGTGCAAGTGGTTGGAGTATACACGGGCAAAATTATGAACGGTACTGCGTCAAGAACTAAGGACGTTGTC
>JBBUDR010000077.1:8027-11366 GCA_038057195.1 Patescibacteria group bacterium | reverse complement strand
TCTTCGGAATATCCAGCCTTCTGCAATTAGCTTCTCAAGTCATCATGACTGTAGGCGCCTTTATGCTCGTACATCCCCTCTTGGCTGACAAGCTTTACTCGGGCCATGATTCGAAGGAGTTTGTCCGCCCATGGGCAAGGAGTCGTCATAATGAATACTCCTCCGGGCTTCAAGACCCGCTTGATTTCTCGCATCGTACCTGGGAGCTTGCTTTGTTCAATATGCTCAAATACCGCGAGCATCGTGACTGTATCAAAAAAATTATCTTCAAACGGGAGCGTTCCGCCTTCTTCAATATCGTATTTTTGAAGATATACATTTTTTTGCTTATCGGAAATACGAACGGATGGATCAATTCCGTATTTTTCGCGGAACTCGGTATTTAAAAGAAATAATGGAATCGTCCCGCATCCGATATCGAGGATTCTACCTTCTCTACTTTCTTTTGGAATTAGGAAGTTTGCTATGGCAGCGCGTTTTTTTGAGAGTATTTTCTCAAGAATTCCGTATCCCGGAGTCACATTCTGTCCATTGGTGTTCATATCAACTTCAACTATATCAAATATTGGAAAGAAAAAAAGCCGTCCGGTTACTTCGGAACGGCTGGTAGGAGTGAACGCACAGCGTCTTTGATATCTTTTGTGAGATGTATGGATGCGTTGATGTCGGTGTCTGTTCCACTTCCTCCGTGGGGGATGTTTAGATAATCCGTGTAACGGTAGTATACTCCCTCCACAGAGAACCTTCCCCCTGAACCGTTTATCTTTCTCTGCTTCTGTTCCCGCGGTTCTTCAGCAAGTCCGAAAGCATCCACAAACTGCTTTTCGGTAAACAGAACGCTTCCATTGACTCTCCAACCCTGACCCCGCATGATCTGCCAGTCAACTTGAAATGCGCCGTTCTCGCACCGCAAGATTCTTACCCATACTCCAGGGCAGGCAAGAGCGCGGGTCTTGCTTTTTGGGTCAAAGAACTGAAGAACAAGCTTTGCGGCGTTCTTATTGAACCAGTTTGGATACGATACCCTCATCTTGTGAGGTTCTTTTGTAGGGGGCATAATTCGCTCCTTTCATGATGTAACAAGGGACTATAACTATAATAGAAGTATCACGGGTTGTGGCAGACAGTCAAACAAAACAAAAAACCTCATTCATGAGGTTTTTTGTTTTGTATGGTGGTGTTATTCTAACATTTGCGCGAACCTTTTTTGAACGAAACTGACCGCCTCCGCTTGATTCGACTTCGCTCACCACAGGTCGCTCCGGCGGGACGCTCGAGCGCGGCGGAAGGGGGGGGTGTGGGGGAAATTCGGACTCGCCCGCGCGAAGGAGGGGTCTGGGGAGGAATGCGGGCGGGTTTTGGACTGGGGGTTTTCGGAAATTCGGCGGCTATTTGAATTTATTTATAACATCTTTAATCTGATTCCCAAAAGCGTTTACAGATGCATTGGCACTTAATCCAAGTTTGAATAATAAGAGAGTAATAACTATAGAAATCCAGAAATAAAATCCGCAAGCAAAAAAGAATGTTATAAATGCAAAAAGGCTAAACAATAAATAGCTAATCAGGGAATAAAATAATTGAAGGGTGTAAACATCGGATACGCCAGAGTGATGTTCAAGATAAACAATAATTTCAACATCGTTAATCTCGCTTCGTGTATCGTTTTTGTGCTTACGGATAATCTTTAAAAATAGAGGTTGTAGATAATTATACCAACTCCTAAAACATATTAAACTGAAAGCATAAAGTAGCAAGCCAACAAGGAAAGCAAAGACCAAAAAACGAAATGTATTATCCACGCCACCTAAGTCAAAAGCAAAAAAATCAACTAGAAAAAATTTTGATGGAAATAACTGAAATAAAAAAAGAAAACCTGACCCAAAGGTGACAAAAGCTAGTACAAAAAAGAAAAATGTTTTGAAACTAGAAAGAAAAGAGATGGCTTGTGACGAGATGTCGTTTATCATATTGTTTTCAGTAATTAACCGATGTTTTTATTTTTCATAAATTTATTCTCCGCCAAGCTCTTTTAATTTTTTGCGATATTTTTGTTCCGCAATTTCCGCGAGAGAAACACCGTCTATGGTTTCGTCCGTCTGTCCTCCCTCGCTCAATATTGAGTCGTTATTCAAGAGATTATTGATGTAATAACTACTAAACCCCTTATCACGGAAGTCGTTGATTGAAAATGCACTGACACATGTATTAAGTTTTGTGCTAAAAAATATTTTTGGAGCAGTTACTACCTTACCTTTGTTTATTGATAGGTTGGCGATTCCGTTTATTTCCTTATTCTGTTGGTCAATGTATTGAGCACATTTTAGATTATTTTCAAAAACTAGATTTTTTTCGCTTTCCTTTTGAAAAAGGAAATATCCCGAAATCGCCAACAAAATGAGTAAAACCGCGATAATAGTGTTTTTCTTATCCATATTATTGTTTCAGTTTTGTTATTTCCTGATAGAAAAGCTCCCCGGCATTTTCTGATATTCCCACAGTAAATACACCTCCCCCAAAAACATCGTCAATTGAATATATTTCTTTTGGATCAAAGGTGGTATGTAGCACCCAAGCGTAAAGACAGCTATTTAATTTTGGGCTGTAAAATATCTCTTTGACGGAATAGATATCTTTCTCAAACACTCGTCCGCTTTCCTTTATTTTCGTTTCTACTAAACTGGAATACTGGGAACATTCTTGTTTTTTCTGAAATTCATTTTTACCCGCAATCTCTGTTGATTGTTTATTGAAATAAATTACAACTAAAACTATAACCAAAACAAGAATGATTCCGCTTGCGATTTTGTTTTCTTTAATCCATTTGTCCATAATATTAAAAATTATTTTAATAATTCCTCCATCGGAACGCCTAACAACTTGGCGATTTTTTGGATTGTTTGAACGCTCGGCTTTGTAACAACACCACCCTCAAGTTTCTTTGGGTGGACCTGGGGAGAATCGAACTCCCGCACTCCGGATGCAAACCGGATGCACTACCACTATGCTACAGGCCCAAATAAATTGTAAAGTTGTCTGTCGGCATAGTGGCATCAGCTCTGCTGCCCTTCCTGGGTGTATTACTCCGCTCAGCGCTTTTGCGCTGTACTCGTAACACCCGTTGAAAGCAAAGCCGTTTGCTTTCAACCCACTATGCTACAGGCCCGTTATATTATCTTAAGATTCGAACTGCGTCCGGAGTCATGTCTTTTTTAAGGACATCATCTCAAAGTGCGCCCAGCAGGATTCGAACTGCGTCCGGGGTTATTTTTCTTCTTTTGATTTCAAAGTGCGCCCAGCAGGATTCGAACCTGCGACCACTTGCTTAAAAGGCAATTG
>JBBUDR010000077.1:0-7927 GCA_038057195.1 Patescibacteria group bacterium | reverse complement strand
TCAAAGTGCGCCCAGCAGGATTCGAACCTGCGACCACTTGCTTAAAAGGCAATTGCTCTACCAGCTGAGCTATGGGCGCACTTTGAAATCAATTTTATTGTAAATAACCCGTTCAGAATCAAGCAGTTGATTCTGAACCCACTTGCTTAAAAGGATTGCTCTTCCTGGGTATGGTACTCCGCTCGCCTATCGGCGTACTCGTAATACCCGTGAAAAGCAAAGTAGTTTGCTTTTCACCCAGATGAGCTATGGGCGCAAACAAAAAAAGCTTTGTTACTGTACTATAAAAATTTTAAAAAATCAACCCACTTACTACTCCATCGTCATGTAATTGATGAAGATGAGCCAAACAAAGGGAGCGATGACCCAGAGAAACTGCGCCTCCGGGCTTCCGACGAGGTGGAGCGTTGTCGGAGAGAGGAGCTTTGTTTCGGCGGGGCTCAAGAGCGTATACATGAACGAGGTGATGAGCCCGGACTCCATGATTGAAAGAAGAATCGAACTCAACCACGAAAGATCCCTCATGCCAGAACGGATGAGCGAGCCGACCTGCGCCTTAAACAGGAAGAGAAGCGCCATAACAAACAGGCTTCCAAAGATAATGATGTGTGGAATGGAGCCCTCCGGAACGGGAAATCCATAAATTTGTTTGTGAGAAAAGAGGAATGATGCGATTCCATAGGAGATGTAGGTCGCAAAAAGGATGAGAATAATTCTCCCCCGCCCCGTAGATACGGCATAGAGAAAGACCGCGGCAACGATGAAGAACATAAGCATCACATCCCAGGTGGGATGGAACAGCGCCGCCTTTGTGGATGTCGCGAGCTGGAGAAAGCTCGGAACATGCAAACTAGTCAGAGGATTCATAATTATAACCCCTCGTGTTTCAGGAGATCAATCGCCTCTTTCGCTTTCTTGCTCAAGCGCTTCGGGATATCAACTTTGACTTCGATCAAGAGATTTCCTCGCCCGTAATCATGCTCGTATGGCACGCCCTTCCCCCGAACTTTCAAAATATCTCCTGACTGCGTGCCTTCGGGTATACTCAACTTGATGTCTCCATCAAGCGTTGAGACTTGAATGGCCCCGCCAATAACGGCATCAGTGAGCTTTACCGGAAGAATCATATAGAGGTCGTTTTCTTTCCGCTGAAAAATCCTATGCGGAAGAACGATAATGCGTGCGTAAAGATCCCCGGGAACTCCGCCTGTTTCCGACGCCTCTCCCTTTCCGGTTATCTTCAGCGCAGAGTCATTTTGGATTCCTTTAGGAATGAGAATTTCAATCGCTTCCTTCCCATATTTTACTCCTTTGCCCCCACATTCCTTGCAGAGATGTTCGGGACGCTGACCTTTGCCGTGGCACTCCGGACAGGTGATGACTTCCGCAAACGCACCGAAGATTGTTTTTCGGGATCGTTGAACGCGCCCCTGCCCATTGCAGGTTCCGCAAGTCTTCATCTTCGCCCCATGCTCTCCGCCAGTTCCCTGGCAGTGTTCGCATCTGATAAGTTTTTTTAATTCAAGCGTGCGCTTGGAACCAAATATAGATTCTTCAAACGGGATTTCAAGATCTATTTGAATATCCTTTCCCTTTTTGTTTTTTCCTCCCCGCCCTTTCTGAAAACCAAGCATATCTTCAAAGATATCGGAAAAATCAAAATTCTGTCCCGGCTCTTCGCCGAAGTGGAACTCAAATCCGCCTCCTCCCGGCCACTGGAATCCTCCCTGCTGATTTCCGCCTCCGGCGCGCTCAAACGCATGGCCGAACTGGTCATACTGCGCCCGCTTCTTGGAGTCTCCCAGGATGCTGTATGCCTCGGTGATCTCCTTGAACTTCTCGTCGCCTCCACCCGATTTGTCGGGGTGGTGCTGATGCGCTAATTTTCGATATGCTTTTTTAATCTCTTCGCCGGAAGAGTTTCGTGATACGCCGAGTATTTCGTAATAATCCTTTTTTGCCATATTTACTAGAGAATAACGACTTGTTTTTCTACCATTATACTCTTTTTCTGAAGGAATCCAATCTTGAAAAGCAGGAGCGCGAACGCGGGAAATAGAATCGAGATGATGAGAGAAAAAAGATAAAAGAAGAACCGAAGGGCTGTGAAATATCCAATAGTAAGAACAATCGGTATGTACTGCTTATACGGAAGTGTATATTTCTCTATTTGATCGGACGCGTATTCATAGAAAACATCAGCCGCTGTTTCCTTTCCTGACAACGCGATGCCAAGCTGATTGCTGAATTCTGCGCGGCCTTCTGCAAGTAGATTCTTCATATTCGCTTGCGGGATATTTTTTACGTTTTCTCCAAATTCTTTGACCGCGAGATTGACGAGAATATCATCAACCGTCGCGTTCGCCTTGAATCCGGGAATAAACGACTGTATCGGCTTCTCAAAAAGATTCGTCGCGTACGCAAAGAGAGTCTTTGGGATGAATACATCTTCGATATTCGCCTTTGGGGCCGTGGTCGTGAAATACAAGAGTGAAAATGAAATGGCAAGCGCCGTGAAAAAAGCTCCTGCGTTATTTCGGATGAGAACGCGCCAGTTCAATGCTTGCTGGCTCGCGACCTCCCGCCGCATCCGCCGCGAAGCAAGAAGGAAAAAACATGTTGCGAGAATGATCCCCGCTATATAGATGTTCTGAAATGGATGAAAGATGAAGAACGAGAACGAAGAAAGGACGAATACGGTAAACATGAGCCATCGCATCGTCGCGAGGGTACCGAAGAGAATAAACACGAATGAGAGAAAAACAAGAATGCCAAGCTCTATATAGGTGTCTTTTCCAATGAGCTGTCCGTCGCCCAATGACCCGATCCCGCTCCAGAAATATCCGGAAAGGATAGAAAAGGCGATGAGAAAAAATCCCAATCCGAATTCTTTCAGCATTCCCTCTCCAAACGCCATTTCTTTTTCTTTCACCGTTTCTTCCATTCAGGTGCGTGTTACTTTTGGTTCTCGTCTTTCTTTATGTCTTCGTATGGGACCTCCTTTCCTTCCGCCTCCTTATTCTCTCCCTCTTTCGGAGCGTTCTTGTACATCGCTTCGCCGATTTTCTGCATCTCGCGTGAGAGCTCTTCCGTCGCTTTCTTTATCTCTTCCAGTGTACCAGTATCTTTGACTTTTTTCACTGCCTCTGCTTTTTCGGTGACGGATGCTTTCACATCCGCGGGGACCTTGTCTCCGGCGTCGGTGAGGGCCTTTTCAACGGTGTAGACGAGAGTATCGGCCGTGTTCCGGATTTCAACAAGCTCTTTTTTCTTCTTATCTTCTTCCTGGTGCGCGAGCGCGTCTTTCTTCATTCGCTCGATGTCGTCTTTTGAAAGGCTTGAGGAGCCCTCAATGCGGACCGACTGCTCGCGGTTTGACGCCTTGTCTTTCGCCGAAACCGACAAGATGCCGTTTGCGTCTATATCGAATGATACCTCGACTTGAGGCATCCCGCGCGGAGCCGGCGGTATGCCATCCAGAATAAAGCGCGCGAGGGTCTTGTTTCCTTCCGCAAGCTCGCGTTCTCCCTGGAGTACATGGATTTCAACTGATGTCTGGTTGTTTGCCGCCGTTGAGAATACTTGCGAGCGCTTTGTTGGGACGGTTGTATTCTTTTCTATGACTTTGGTGAAAATTCCCCCCATCGTCTCGATGCCCAAGGATAGCGGAGTCACATCCAGGAGAAGGATGTCTTTCACGTCTCCCTGCATAATGCCCGCCTGCACGGCGGCTCCTAATGCTACGACCTCATCGGGGTTGATGGTCCGGTTCGGCTCTTTTCCAAAAAGATTTTTCACTGAATCTTGGATCATCGGCATCCGAGTCTGTCCTCCGACGAGAATGATTTCGTGAATATCGGAGACCTTGAATCCGGAATCCTCGACAACCTTCTTTGTGACGCTGATTGACTTTTCTATGTAATCGCCGACGAGCTTTTCAAGCTGGGCCCTGCTCAGTTTCATCAGAAGATGCTTTGGCCCAGCGGCGTCTGATGAGACGAACGGGATATTGATTTCGCTCTCAACGGTTACGGAAAGCTCATGCTTCGCGCGCTCCGCCGCTTCCCGCAAGCGCTGGACCGCGAGCGTATCCTTTCCGAGGTCGATGCCCTGGTCTTTTTTGAACTCATCGATGATCCACTTGACGATGCGCTGATCGAAGTCGTCGCCTCCCAGGTGCGTGTCTCCTCCGGTTGCCTTCACCTCGATCGTGTCGTCTCCGATTTCAAGGACGGACACATCGAATGTGCCTCCACCGAAGTCGTAGACCACTATTTTTTCTTCTTTCTTCTTATTTAATCCATAGGCGAGCGCCGCCGCGGTCGGCTCGTTGATGATCCGCTTGACCTTGAAGCCGGCGATTTCCCCCGCCGCCTGCGTCGCTTTCCGCTGGGAGTCGTCAAAGTAAGCGGGCACCGTGATAATCGCCTCCTCTATCTTCTCTCCGAGCTTTTCTTCCGCGTCCGCTTTCAATTTCCCGAGAATCATCGCGGAAATCTCTTCAGGACGATACCATGCGTCTCCCATCTTCACATCTACTCCGCCATTCGCGCCTTCTTTCATCTCATACGGAAGAAGCTCCTTGTCGCGCTTTACTTCGACATCGGTAAATTTTCGCCCGATGAGGCGCTTCACCGAATACAGCGTGTTCTTCGGGTTCGTGACGCTCTGGCGCTTTGCGAGAAGCCCCACGAGGCGCTCCCCGGCTTTTGAGACCGCGACAATGGAGGGAGTGATTCGGTTTCCCTCTTTATTCTCAACAATTCGTGGCTCCCCGCCTTCCGTGATGGCGACGGCCGAGTTTGTCGTTCCTAAATCTATTCCAAGTATTTTTGCCATACTATATGTGTATTAATTGATGTTATATTGATTTATTTTGCGATTTTGACCCGCGCCGGGCGGATAACTCTTCCATTCAAAGAATATCCCTTTTGCACTTCTTCAATCACGGTTCCCGATTCCATATCCGACTCTTCCTCTCCCAATGATTCATGAAACTCCGTGTTGAACTTCTCTCCCGCTGTTTTCATCTCCTCAAAGCCGTATTTTTGGAAGACATCTTTTAATTGCGATTGGATCATTATGATTCCCTGCCTTACCTCTTTTTGTATTTCATACTTCAGCGCAAGGTCGAAGCTGTCCAGTACCATGATGCATTCTTCGATAATGCTTCGCGGAGCGTTCTCCGCGATTTCCCGAAAGCGCTTTCCTTCGTCTTTCTTGTAATTCAAGTAATCCGCTTTCGCTCTCTGCCAGCCGTCCAAGTACTCCTTCTGGAGTTCCTGCGCCTGCTTTAGATCGGCTTTTAACTTTCGTACCTTCCCATCCACGCTTTCTTCATCTCCTTCATCTATATCTTCTTTCATCCGCTTCGTTTCGCTGTCGTCGTATTGAATTGTATCGTCTGTATTGGTCATAGTCTTTTAAGCTCCATAAAATTCGCGTACCACTTCATCAAACTCTTTTAATATTGATATGTGCCGTTCGTAATCCATGCGCTTCGGGCCCATCAAGGTGACGGTATGTTTTCCATTTTTCTTCTTCTGCCCTTCGGTTTCCGGAGTATACGCATAGATGACCATTCCGTACTCCCGCGCTCCTTTCAACGGGTTCTCTTGCCCGATGAACGCTTCAGGGGTGTGCTCCGTGACTTCTTTCAGGATTGAATGTATCTGAATTTCAAAGCCGTCGATGAATTCACTAAAGTTTCGCGCAAGATCCTGATTTGAAAACTCCGGCTCATGAAGGATTTCCGAGAATCCATATTTGAAAAACGCTCCTCCTCCGGCTATGCCGACGGCGGTGAAGCTTTTCGTCATCGTCGAGAGAATTGCGGCCGAATCGCGGAGGAACGCCTCTTCCGTCTTTGATTCCTTGGCGAGCGCGGATAAGGGCTTCAATCTATCCCTCCGCAATGCCGGTGCTTCTTCATGGTCGTTGATATAGAATCGATATGCCTTGTCCGTTGGAACGCGTCCAGCCGAGATGTGGGGCTTTGAAAGATACCCCTTCTTATTTAATATCGTAAAATCATTCCTAATGGTCGCCGAGCTGAACGGAAGCTTGAAGGTCTCCTGCAAATCCTTGGAAGACACGGGAACAGCGGTCTTGACGTATTGCCTGACCAGCGCCTCAAGGATTGTCTTTTGCCTGTCCTGCAAATCCATATACCCAGTATAGTCAATTTAGCAGTCGAGTCAAGAGAGTGCTAAATTATTCCTTCTTGAGCATTTTGCTCCTTTGTGATAGTGTCATCCCAGCACCAACTACTATGAGTACGCATGAATACGAAAGGAGGCCCGCGAATGAAAAATTCCTATACTCTTGCAGACTGTGAAGTATGGGAAATGCCGCTTACGATACAACAGACCTGTCTTTTGCTTGGGTATGCGGTTATGGTCTATGCGTATACGTATGGCGGCCTGGAGTTCCTTTATCTATCTAGGGAAAATCCAAAGTTCTTCTTGTACGGCGTCGTATGGGTTTTGGGGGAGATGCTATTCATCGGTACTCCTACGCTTCTCAAATGGCTCCGTCTTAAGAAGAATACGAAGGGGGTCTGTCATGAAAAAGACTCGTGATTTTCTGTACAAAGCGTATGAAATCGCGCTCTCGGTGAAAGAAATGTATCTTTTTGTCGCATTTGTAGCGCTGGTTTCCGCGTATGCATACGGTGGCGTGCAGATGCTTCTCCTGCATACTGAAGCCCCTTGGATCTTTTTCATCATCTACGCTCTTGTTTGGGTTCTTGGCGCGGTAGCCTTGTGTGTCGGGACCTCTGTGCTTCTCCGACACATTCGCCGCATGGAAAATACACAACAGCCATCGCCGCCAAAGACCCCGCCTCCAGATGCGTATATCCCCAATCGGGCCGCCTGACACCCTCAAGCTTTTCATGCTTGGGGATTTTTTTGTCTATTTTGCATCTATCGCTCTTGGCGTGATAATATACTCAATACTATGAAGCAGATTCTTCCCCTGGAGCACATTCGATGGGTCAAGATTACAAATCCGACCGAACGGGATGTTAAAGACATTGAAGAAGAATTCCATATCCATCCTCTCGTCTTGAAGGAGTTTTTTATTCCGACAATACGCCCCAAAGTCGAGGTCTACGAAAATCACCTATATATGGTGATGCATTTTCCTATTTTCAACGCGAAGGAGCGGAAAACCCACGCACTTGAGATAGATTTCGTCCTTTTCAAGGATACAATCATCACAATGAGCTACCAAGATATCACTCCCTTGGAAGAGTTTTGGGAGATGGCGAAGAAAGACGACGGCACGATGGAAAAGACCGCCGGGCACTTCCTCTACTATCTCATTCATCATCTCTTTGGGTTCGCCCACCGCGAACTTGATCATATAGAAGACAATGTCGATACGCTGGAAGATGTCATTTTTTACGGCAGAAGCGACATCATCAACAGGGATATTTATATCGCCCGCCGAGATGTGATTGATTTTCGGAGAACACTAAAGCCCCAGGAAATAACGCTTGAGGCGCTTGTCCATAAGGGAGCAGACCTTTACGGCGATCGCGTAAAGCCCTTTTTTCAGCGTCTCATAGCGGAGCATCAGAAAATCAGGGATGTCGTCGATGATCATATGCAGACGATCGACGAGCTTTATGACACAAATCAATCAATCGTCTCTTCAAACATCAACAGCACGATGAAAGTGTTCACAGTCCTCGCATTCATCACCTTTATTCCAACGCTCATCGTCAATCTCTTCAGCGTCAGTGTTGCGGGGATTCCATTCGCGCATGACCAGAACGGCTTCTGGCTCGTTCTTCTACTTGCCCTTGTCTGCACCGTCTTCGCCTATGTCGTATTCAAGCTCTGGAAAATACTTTAGACTCCTCGCTTCGTACAATAATAAAGAATCTTCGCAATTGATGCATTGATACTTATGGAAACTT
>JBBUDR010000076.1:0-4181 GCA_038057195.1 Patescibacteria group bacterium | reverse complement strand
GGCCTTTCACAGGATTGCATTCAATATGTTCAAAATCAGCCTGCGTGCAAAACGGTATCCCCCGCTTCTATTCCGTCTCACATCGGCGCTCTCTGCTCGTCATACGTTGCAAATACCTTGAATTACGGCGGATGCGTCCGGCTTCATCGGAATGATTCTAATTTTTATGGGAATACATGGCAGGTCTTTCTCAACAGCTCCGTGCCCTTTATTACCTCCCAGTCTAAGATTGTTGTAAAAGACAAGAATAAGAAGATTATCGCTTCAGAGTGATTTTCTCTTCTCGAAGAGTGTGGATAAGTACCAGTCGGAGGGCGAGTATGTGTGTTATAATGAAAGGAATATATGATTCCAAGGAAGTGGAAAGTTTTCGCCTCATTGGCCGCGCTTCTGTTTGCGTGGTTTACTTTTCCATTTTCGACGGAAATCGCTCACTCCTCCACTCCCGGAAGCATCTCTTTTGAAGGACTTCTCCGAACCTATTCCGTCTATGTTCCCCAAAATGTATCCGCGAATCCACCAGTTGTCTTGGTATTTCATGGGAACGGCGCGACTTCTGCTGACGCGGAAGAGCAAAGTCAGATGGACGCCGTTGCTGACGCGAACGGCTTTATCGTCGTCTATCCCGACGGCGTCTCGAATCTCTCGGCATATGGCGATACACTCCAACACTGGAATGACGGGCGCATCTCGGGCGTCTCATTTAATGACGTTGGGTTTGTATCGGCGCTTATCGCGAAACTTACTGATGATTACAATATCAATCGCCGAAAAGTATACGCAATAGGCATCTCAAATGGCGGTTCGTTTGTGGAGCGCCTCGGGATGCAGCTGAACAACAAGATTGCCGCTATCGCTCCCATCAACGGTCCAATTCCGACGAATCTCCTCTCATCCGCAAGCGCGAAGGCGATTCCGGTCGTCGGATTCTTCGGAACCGATGACAGTAAGATTCCCTATGTCGGCGGGACGACGAAGTTCTTAAAACCAGGGACAGTTCTCTCTGTTCCTGATTCTATGCAAAAGTGGTCAGAAGCAAATCAGTGCCTTTCTCCAAGCGCGGCCACTACCCTCTCTCATACCGGTAGCGACTCGACATTCGTCGATAAGGTGACATATCCGAGTTGCCAGAGCGGAAAAGAAGTTATTCTCTATCGCGTGAATAGAGGCGGGCATACGTGGCCGGGCGGGCACTTGGGCTCCGAGGACTCCGGAATAATTACGGGCGATATCAACGCGAGCCAGATTGCATGGAGCTTTTTTCAGAATTATTCTATCGGCGCGCCGAGTGTCGTGCTCACTGCAAATCCGACGACCATTCTCCAAGGGCAGTCCTCAACGCTTACAGCCTCAACATCCAATTCAACCTCCTGTTCACTAAATCAGAACATTGGCAATATCGCCATCAATGGCTTCCAGCCAGTTTCTCCTATTACGACGACGACCTATACGATTACCTGCGCGAATGATGTCGGCTCGGCGACGAGCCAAGCAACTATTACCGTCACAAGCCCGACCTCGTCGGATATCATCGGCCAAAAACTTACAGGTTGGACATGGTCCGAAAATATGGGATGGATTCATTTTGGCTCTTCAGTCGGTGCTCCGTATAATGCGACAATCCTTCCGGATGGCACTCTGTATGGCTATGCGTGGTCCGAGTATATCGGATGGATGAGCTTCACTCCCCAAGGGCCGTACCCGACAACTCCAAGCTATCCGGCGAAAGTGGATGTAAATGGAAACTTCTCCGGCTGGTTTCGCGCTCTTGTGGGCGTTGATAGCGGCGGCTGGGACGGATGGATGAAGTTTGACCAGGGAGGCAACTACGGCACTGGTGTCACTCTTGATAGCGCGTGCAAGCTTCAGGGATGGGCATGGGGAGGAGATAATATTGGCTGGATTCACATGATCAACACCCCGGCAAGTCCGGCATACGGCATCTCGATTGCCTGCGGGACGGTATCAAATCTCAGCGCCAATGTCTCCGGAGAAACGGTCGTCTGCGCGAGCTCCCCGCAAGCCGTCATCTCATGGAGTTATTCCAACTCAAATGGAGAATCGCAATCGGCATACCAAGTGCAGGTTTCAACGGTGTCGGATTTTTCAAGCATCGTCGTTGATTCAGGAAAAGTCGTCTCAAACTCAAGCTCATATGTCATCTCATCAGGGTCTCTCTCTTTTAATACGCAGTACTATTACAGAGTTCGCGGATGGAGCGGAGATGACTTCGTGCCGTCCGGATATGTAAGCGCGAACTTCACGACCGCCGCGCACCAAGGTCCGACTCCAAGCTTTTCCTGGATTTCCACGAAGCCCCAAAAGGGAATCACGGCGACCATAACCGACACTTCGACGACCTCGGGCGGCGCGACAATACTCTCCCGAACATGGACCTATCCAAGCACCGCAACGACCACTTCTCCTGTAGGAGATGCTATTCAAATCGTCCGATTTGACGATCTCTCAAATAATGTGACGCTCTCTATCACCGACTCAAATGGGCTTACCTGCTCGGTCAGCCAGCAAATCACGGGCCGTCCCTCGGTTCCCGATTTCAAGGAAATCAAACCTCAGTAAAACTTTCTCAAATAGAAAATAAAAAACGGTTCTGTTGAAGTCAGAACCGTTTTTTATATGTGGCGAATAATTATTTTAAGTTTGCGAGGCCTTCTAAGCGCTTTTCAAAATCTTTTCTGATTTCATCAAGAAGAATGCCTGTCTGCGTCTCTTCGTCCGCATCCCATACCTCTCCCGCCTCCCCCATCTCTTCTGACTGCTTCAGGAATTTTTTCTCGTTATCTTCCGCTTCTTTATAAATCGTGGGGAGTATTTCCCGAATGGCATCTGCCGATGAGAATTTCTCTTCCCATGCTTGCCAAAATCGCTCTTCCAGGGTTCCTACTTGCGATTTTTTTACTTCTCCAAGTAACTGGCTAAAAAGCATGTTGATTTCCCGCTCTCTTTTTAGCTTAGGGTCCTCTTGTGTTTCTTGTCTCAGCGCCGTTTTTTCTTCCATTGATTCCATAGAATAATACTATATTATTTTTTGTTAAAAGGGCAGGCCAATAAACGTTACTTCTCCAAATCAAGAATCTCATCAATGCGTATCTTCGCGACGAATTCCGGCACATGGGAAACGAGAATCATGGCTCCCTTGTACGCATCAAGCGCGGAAGCGATAAGCGGAATGTGGCGGAAGTTGATATGATTCGTCGGCTCATCAAGGATGAGCAGCCCCGGCTTTTCAAGGACAAGCCGTGCGAAAGCGACAAGCCCCTTCTGGCCCTCCGAGAGACTTCCGATTTTTGTGCGGATGACTTCGGCATTGATGAGAAACCCCGCAGCGATGCTCCGCATATGCTGTTCGTCAGGCTTATCCATCACGGCCAGCAAGGACTCATGAACCGTATGATCGACATTCAGCGTTGAAAAATCCTGCCGGTAATATCCGACTTTCACCCCTTCGCCAATTGTCACTCCTCGAGCGGTACCGTGCACGATGGATTCAAGGAGTGTGCTCTTGCCGATGCCGTTTGGCCCGCGGAGGAGGAGATGCTGACCCCGTCGGAGAGTGATATTCACTTTTCTCATGACCGGCGTATGGCTTTTATTCAGCATCGTGAATGAGGAGATATGTATGATGTCTCCCATAATGTCTTCCTGCAGAGGAATCACGAATGGACGGATGGTCCTGTCTTCTCTTCGCACGTCCACCTTCTCCTCTTCAAGTTCCTCAGCTTTTTCCCGCATGCGCCGCGCGACAAGGCGCATCTGACCGCCCTTATGCGCGAACACATTCGCCTTATCCTTGTTTGCCTGTATCTCCTTCGCGAGCTGGGCGTTCTTCCGATTTTCCTTTTCTATCCGCGCCGAGATTTCCTTTACCACGTCAAAATAGTTGCCTGCGTACTGTTCAATTTTCCGCGTGTGTGCGTCAAGATACAGCACGCTGTCGGTAAACGCGTTCAAAAAGCCGGCATCATGGGAGATGACGATCAGTGTTTTTTTATAATCAATGAGGAACTGTGTCAGGTGCTCTATCCCCGCCTTATCCAGATTATTCGTCGGCTCGTCTAAGAGAAGGAGGTCTGGGTCCTGGATGAGCGCGGAGGCGAGGAGGAGGCGCGCCTGCTGGCCCCCTGAGAATGACTTGATGGTTCTTTCATGCACTTTGGTGT
>JBBUDR010000075.1:6160-20952 GCA_038057195.1 Patescibacteria group bacterium | reverse complement strand
ATGATGCCTGGAGCATCGCGGAACGAGGTTTTCTGCTTTGCGCGTCATTTTTCTTAAGATACAAGATATATCTTCGCGCGGTGAAGCTTAACTCCGATTCATTTGTTTCTTCATTGATTTGAGGAAGAAGTTCCAAAATGCGGGCGTCCCAGTTTCCAACCTCTGCTTTAGATTGACGGATTCCAGTAAGCCCCAGTACGAATCCGATAATACAGATAAAACTCAGAAGAATCGACTGTCGTGAGGCTACCACGAGACACCCAAGCACAAGAGCGCTAAACCGAAAAAACCATGTATCAAACTGCAACTTCCTGATCTCTTCAATGGCAGACTCGATTTGGGCAATAGGGTCCTTTTTCATATTTGTACCTCCAATTTTTTCAGTATAGTTAAAAATCTAAAAAAATTCTACCATACGCCCACCATTTGTCCATTGATGGAAATATGCTTTTGACTTAAACTGGAAAGAGTATTTCGTAATTAATATAATAAAGGACCTTCGGAATATTCATGAATTGGGCTGTATTTGCGCTTCTCTCTGCCGTCTTTGCGGCGCTCACCGCGATTCTCGCGAAAATCGGTGTTCGCAACATTGATTCGAATCTTGCCACGGCAATCCGCACCGTCGTGATTCTTCTCTTTGCCTTCGGTATCGTCGCCTATCAGGGAACGCTCAAGCAGTTGGGATCTATTTCAAAGCACACGCTTCTCTTCCTTGTTCTCTCGGGAATCGCAACGGGGCTCTCCTGGCTTTTTTATTTCAAAGCGCTTCAAATGGGAAACGCGAGCCAGGTCGCTCCCATTGATAAACTAAGCCTTATCTTCACGATTATCCTTGCTGGACTTTTTCTCGGCGAGTCAATCACCCTTCCG
Source organism: Patescibacteria group bacterium (assembly GCA_038057195.1). GTDB lineage: Bacteria > Patescibacteriota > Minisyncoccia > Sungbacterales > JBBTQR01 > JBBUDR01. Next base: position 20,079 of record JBBUDR010000075.1, on the reverse strand, counting down.
ATTCTTGCGGGAGGTACGCTTATGACCGTCGGCGCCCTCATCATTACTTTTTGGAAATAAAAACAGCCGCCACAACCTTTTAAGGGGTTGTGGTGGCTTTAGCGCAACACTAGCACAATACTTCACTTCGGAGGAAACGCTCCAGATTTCTTCCCATTACCTTATTTGCCCTATCAACGAGACCCCCAGAGAATGGTAATTTCATCTTTAATAGAGATGTAGTTTTGAGAAGCTTGTCAGGGGTGTTTAGATTTTCCGGCATGATAATTTGATCCGGAAACCGCGTCCCCATCTTTTCACCATTCAGTCCCTTGACGAGGAAGTTATAATGGGTTCTCCATTCATCTTGCGGAATATCGGAGTAATATCCATCGCTCCCGATACACACATTATCTATACCACACATACTGACCGCGTGCAGAAGATGAAAAACGAAAAGATCAAAATCATCGGTTCCTAAGGGACTTCTGCCGTGAGGCCCCAGAATAAACGGAACCATAATGATCCCGACGATTCCTCCGGTCTCGGCAACTCCGCGAAGGATATCATCCGGAAGGTTTCTCCCAGAGGCCGAGAAGAGTTCCGCGCAGCCGCCATGGGACGCGACAATCGGTTCCCCTACATACTTGGCAATCTTCAAGACGTCTCGAGCCGTAGTATGTCCGCAATGCGAAATGTCCGGAATGATTCCGTACTCGAAGAGTCCACGAACGAACTTCTCGCCCGCTTTTGTGAGTGGGAGATCGGGCCGAAGGAATCCTCCTCCGAGCCACTCATTGCCTTGATATGCGATGCCGCAGTACTGAATCCCGAGATTATTCAATGCTTCCGGCGTCGCATCTTTTGGAACCCCCTGAAGTCCACTGATGATGATTGTCCGCTTGTCATGAGCATCATTGAGAGCTTTAAAAACCTTCTTCTGGAAGCCGCTATTCCCCATCACAACATTTGGATTTAAATCAAATGCCTCCTCATACTGCAAGTACACGGAATGAACCTTTTCCATTGTATCCCCGAGAGGCATGATTGGAGGCGGAGCCATGGTGAGACCAAGAATCTTTGCATTTGGTTTCCAGTTCTCCGGCGGCATACGCAACGTCGGAGGCATGCCCGGAATAACATTCAATTGCAAACCAGGAAACGCGAGAAAGTCAGCGTATCTCATGGGACACCTCCAGTGGTTATTATTTGATTTTCAAAGGATTTTTAACGCTTGAATTCTACATTAAATTATATATTAAGTCAATAGTAAAAAGCCCTACTCACGGCTTTTTTTATGTAGAAATCATTTTTGCTGCTTTAGAGTTTCAATGTCGTTTAAGAGTTTTTGGAGGCCGGTCTCTATCTTTTCAAGCGTCACTTGTGTTTTTTCCGATTCTGCTTCATCGGCGATATCCTCTTCCTGAATTTTTTCTATATCTTCCGAAATTTCGCCTACATCTTCTGAAATCTCGTCAACATCTGCCGAAAGCTCTTCAAGCTCTTCTCCAACTTCTTCCAAACTCTGAACGCTCCTATTCACTGTCATCTGAATGAAGATCGCGAGATAGATTGCTTCAAATGAAAGAAATGTTGTCAGAACAAGAAGAACCTTATTGAAATCATATCCGAAGCGCGGAAGCGTGAGACAGGCAATAAAAATAATCGAATGGACCACAAGCGAGCCAGTCGTGCCTATCCAGCGAGTGAGACGATATGGAATTTTTTCTAACTCTTTTATCCGTTCGCGCATACTGTATATTATATACCCCGAATTCAAAAATAAACACTATGGGCAGAACCCATAATCATTTTACTTAGCAGCCCTAACCGGAATTGAACCGGTGTTACAGCGTTGAGAACGCCGTGTCCTAACCACTAGACGATAGGGCCATACGAACCTAAAGAATATACCAGGAAAATTACCGTTCGGCAAAATTTAAAACTTGCCTTTCCAGTAAGCACTCTGCCGAACAAGGAGCTTTCCCGCTTTTTCCGGCTCTGCCATAATCTCTTCAACAACCCGCTCCATTCTTATTCCCTGCGAGCCCTTCACGAGGATAAGGTCTCCCTCTTGAATGATATCTTGAAGAGCCTTCCCCGCGTCCTCGGAACGGTCAAAAGTCGATACATATTTTTTATCCATAACTTTTTTGTTTTCAATGCCCCCCTGCATCGCCTCATCGGCAATGAATTTCGCCCGCGCGCCAACGGTCAGAAGTGCGTCGGCAATCTCTGAAACCATATCCCCCGCCGCGCGGTGAGCTCCTTCGGAATACGTCCCCAGTTCAAGCATATCTCCAAGAACGGCAATCTTCCGCTTGCCAGGAAGATCGCGGAGCGTATCGAGAGCGGCATGAAGCGCCTCGGGGGACGAATTATAGGTATCATCAAGGATGAATGAGTTCTTGATACCTCGGAGAAGTCGCAAGCGCCCTGGAGGCGGAACATACCCTGAAAGCGCCGATGATATCTCAATCAAGTTCATCTTGAAAATTAAACCGACAAGAGCCCCGACAGCGGCGGCATAGGCGACGGGCTTCCCAAACACATCGGGAAGCTTCACCGGTATCACCTTTCCTTGATATTCGATTTTAAAATGAACGCCTCGAGGAATTTCTTTTTTGAGCGTTTCGTCGTAGCCAGCGCTCAACTCAAAATTCGTGATTTTCAAATCCGCATCGTCGGAAAAACCGAATCGGAGCGCATGCGCTTTTGTATTCTTCGGCATATCGTCCAGCACTTCGTCATCGGCATTCAAGACCGCAAAACCCTCAATAGGAAGAAACTTAATGATGTTCGCTTTTTCGTCGGCAACTTCCTTCGGACCCGAGAAAAACTCCACATGGACGGGAATCTCGCCAATTTCAGTGATAACCCCGACAAGAGGCGGAGCGCACGCGATAAGATGTTTCATATCTCCCGGACGATCTACCCCCATCTCGAGAATCAGCATTTCGGGAAAATTTTTATTCTTCACAAGCGCATCGGCAATAACGAGAAGAAAAAGCGCAAACCACCGAAAGATATTTTTTCCCGGATGAGGAAGCCCGAAGATCGCCAACGGAACTCCGATTTCATTATTGTAATTGAACTCGCTTTTTCGGACGCGGAACTTTGTCTTCAAAACCGTATATATCGCCTCCTTCGCCGAGGTCTTCCCCACGCTTCCCGTGACAGCGATAATAACCGGCTTATAGCGCCGGATAATAATCCGCGAGAAATAAAAAAGAATCGCCTGGAGAATTTGCTTCATGTTCTATTGTATATTACCGGAGAGTACTTTTTTTCGGCGCCGCCTGAATATCCTGGGGAATCTGAAGATAGCTTAGCATATATTTTGCTATCTCATGAAACGTCGGCGTGATGCTGGAGGACGCAAACTTCACCCCCCTCGGCTCATTTAATTGTATAAACATGAGGAACTTCGGATGAAACGCGGGGGCATATCCGACAAACGAATGAATCGCCCTATTCGGATCATACCCACGCTTGTCTTTATAGGGAACCTGGGCCGTACCCGTTTTCCCTGCAACAAAATATCCCTGAATCCCCGCATGATTATCAAAACCATTCTCTACAACGGAAACAAGCATCTTCGTAACCGTCTCTGATGTTTCTTTTGAGATGACCTGTCCTTTCGATGGATGTTCAATGATTGTCCTATTGCCGGAATCGTCTTCGATTGAATCGACGAGATAGGGCTGAACGAGAGTTCCGCCGTTCGCGATCGCGGATATCGCAACGGCGATCTGTAACGGCGTTATCGAGATCCCCTGCCCGAATGAAGCGGTCGCGTAATCGCTGTCGCGGTTGTATGAGAGATTGGAGATATTTCCCTTTGCGTCGTTCGGGAATTGAATTCCTGTTTTCTCGCCGAAGCCAAAGCTCTCCATATATGAGAGGAATGTTTCTTTCCCGAGAAGCGTTTCAACGTACATCGCTCCGGTGTTGAGGGATTTTTCAAGCACCTGCGTCATCGTCTGGACTCCGTGTGCCTGCAAGTCATAGTTCTTGATGTGGAACGCGCCGATGATGGCCTCTCCCGTGTCGGTATAGGTCGTATCGGGATTCACGAGGCCCTCGTTGATACCCGCGGCCATTGTTACCGGCTTCATGATGGATCCGAGCTCGTATTGCGAACTGATAATCGGGTTATTGAAAACGGAAATATCGCGTTCCTTTGAATAGTAGTTGGGGTCAAAGTCTGGATATCCCCCAAGAGCGAGGATTTTCCCCGTCAGCGGATCCATCACGAGAAACGACGCCGACTCTGCGTCCCATTTTTTGACAAGCTTCTTAATCTCTTCCTCGCTTTTTTTCTGGATGTTTGGATCTATCGTGAGGATGACCCCGGCGCCGTTTTCCTGTGGCTTCAAGATTTTTCGGCCGAGATAGAGAAGTGTCCCCTTTGCGTCCTTCGTCGATGAGAGGATTCCCGCCTCTCCCGAAAGCTCGGCATTGTAAAACCGCTCAAGTCCATACTGCCCCGTCTCAATATCTTTCTCAAAATTAATAAATCCAAGCGCTTGCGACGCCAATGATCCGCCAGGATAAAACCGCCTGAACTCGGAAAAGACCTGCACTCCCGAAAGCTTTTTACTATCTATCGCTTCGGCTTTTTGCGGATCAATCTTCCGCGCGACAATCTCGAATGGATCGGTTGTCTTTGCCAGAAGCGCGTCAATAGATTCTTTGGAGATATTGAGCGCTGAAGAAAGCTCAAGTGAAACCGTCTCTGGCTCTTTCACGCTCTTCGGAATAACTGCCACGGCGGGCCATTCCTTATTTAAAGCGGCAATTTTCCGATTCCCATCCTTATCCTGAAAATACATCATTCCCCGCTTTGCCGTGAGCGTCAAAGAAACGCCCTGCTGGCGGTCAGCGGCTGCCGCATACTTTTGATGGTCGAGAATCTGCAAAGAAAATAGGCGGCCGATGATCGCCGCCCCTACGCAAAGAAAGAAAATTTTAAGAATGACGAAGCGCCACTGAAAATTCTCATTTTTTGATCGCCGTGCCCTCATGCGCCTATTTCAACACTGCGTTTGCTTGAAGAATAGAATCCGTTCCGACATAACGAGGAGAGTCTACGCTAATGAACTTTCGATTCAAAAACTCTTTTTCCCTTGAAGTGTTCATCGCGTCCGTTTCCGCGTACTCGGCGAGCGCGGTCGCGTATGCGTTAGCTTCTTCCTTGATTGCCGTATCGGCAATCGCGATTTTGTATTCATTTGATACAATTTGATGCGCGAAGAAGACCGCCATACAGAGACATACTACAACCACGGCGAGCGAAGAATACTGGAAAATCTTCTTCCAGACTGCTGAAAAATCCACTGATTCTTTTTTATAATATGAATATGCATTTTCCTTCTCAAGGAATACGTCAAACACCCCTCCACAGAGCCCTACCCACAGTTGAATTGTTTTTGTAAGAAGTATCATTGTTTTTCCGCCACGCGGAGCTTTGCCGACCGCGCCCTGTTATTTCCCGAAACTTCCATCCTTGTCGGAACAATCGGCTTCTTATGTACAAGCGCGATGATTCCCTCTTTCTCCTTATCCTTGAAAAGAAACTTCACGATCCTATCTTCTGATGAATGAAATGTGATGACTAGAACCCGCCCTCCAGGCTTCAGGCAGTCGATCGCACCCACAATCCCTCTTCTGATAACCTCAAATTCATTATTTACCGCTATTCGCAATGCCTGGAATGTCCTCGTTGCGAAATGAATTCTTCCCCTCTGCGCTAGCCCCGGAATCGCCGTTTGAAGCACCGAGATAAGATCGAATGTCGTCTGAATCGCGCGCCGTTTTCGGGATTCCGCTATCGCGTCCGCGATTTTCCTCGCATAGCGTTCTTCGCCATACTCCTTTAGAATCTTTTCGAGCTCTTCGCGCGTTCCATGATTCACGATGTCGGATGCGCGAAGCGTATTTCGCACGGGATCAAAGCGCATATCCAGCGGCTCGTCCTTCTGGAATGAGAATCCTCTGCCCGAATGTTCGAGCTGGACCGAGCTGAATCCAAGATCAAAGAGGATGCCGTTCGCTTGACCGAATGTGTTTCCTTCAAGAATATTTTTAATGTTCTCGTAGCTGTCGCTCACAACGATCATCTTCGCTCCTATCCCGGAATCTTCTGATTTTAATTTCAGCTTCTCCGCGATCTCCGGATCGGCTTCGATTCCAAGAATCATCCCCCCTTCGATCCGGCGAGCGATTTCAAAGAAATGCCCCCCGCCGTTCGCGGTCGCATCCACAAATGACTCTCCAGGATGCGGATCGAGATTCGCGATGACTTCGTCCATTAAGACTGAAATGTGCTTCATATGTTCGAGATCCTAGGAACTAGGTCATAGGCATTAGCACGGAGATAACGACTACGACCTAAGACCTAGTTCCTAAGATCACGACATCTGGCCTAAATCTTCCGCAATCTTCTCTGCATTCTTTTCCATGTGCGACTTATACTCATGCCACTTCGCCTCATCCCAAATCTCAACGCGATTGTAGAGTCCGACAATGACGACTTTTTCTTTAATACCCGCGTACGAACGCAGGTAATCGCTTATTAAAATTCTCCCCTGCCCGTCAAATTCCGAATCAGTCGCTCCGCCAAGGATAAATCTTCCATACGCGCGCGAATTTGCTTGATTCGCAGAAAGCCCGGACATTTTTTCTGCCTGCTTCACCCATACATCCTTTGGATACACAAAGAGACAGTTATCGAGTCCTTTCGTCACAACGACTCCCCCCTCAAGATCTCGGCGGAATTTTGCGGGGATTGCGACGCGTCCTTTCCCGTCTATTGAGTGTTGGTATTCTCCGATAAGCATTCTAGTAAAATTACTAATTCGTTCTAATTTCTAAAGTTGAAAGAGTTGTCCACACGCTATTGGGGTTATCCCCAACATTATCCACAATTCACCACCACAATGCTATTTTACACCACCATTCCCCCACCAGCAACACTAAAACCCTGATTTTATTGGATAATTTAAAACAATTAAAAATCCTCGTTAAATGTAATGATTTCCCTATTCTGTCAATAACTTATGCACAGATTATCAACTAAATAAAAAAGGGGTTGCTATCTTGTGATAGCGAACCCCCTTAAATCAGAACACTTTGGTTATCGGACTCCGAGCGCATCTCCGGAATACTCGAGACCCTTCGGCTTGATAATGACTTTCTTCTCGTCGCTTCGTTCGATGTGCCCCGCATTGCACGCACTGAGGTACTTGTTGCAATACTCGTCATACCGAAGCACCTTCCAGATATTTTTTACATCAGCCTCCGGCACATAGAGCGCGAAGCCGGCTCCCATATTGAAGTTTCCGTACGCCTCCGCATCATCCACCGGGCCATGCTTCTGCAGGAAATCGAAGATTGGGAGTTGCATCGGCAGACACTCAATGATATAGGCGAACGGTTGCGTCGCGCGCATGAGCTTGCGCCAGCCGTGTCCCGTGATGTTCACGGCGTAGTGAATATTTACACCTTCACCCCAACAGTGCTCGATGAGCGGAACATAAATGAGAGTCGGATCAAGTAGAGCCTCGCCGTATGTTCGCCCATCATGAAGCTTCGTAAGGTAGCCATCCGGTAGCTTATCGGCGATCTTCCTCGCCATGGTAAGTCCGTTCGCATGGATGCCGGAACTCGAAATGAGAATAATCGCGTCGCCGGGGCGGATGTTCTCCGGCCTCATGAGGCGTCTTTTTGGTTTTACAGCACCTATCGCCGAGCCGGACAAAATGACCGCTTCCGGTACGATGATATCCTTCAACGTCGGCGTCTCGCCGCAACCCCACACGCAACACGCCAAGTTACAGGCGTTCTTCCAGCCGAGAATGAGATCACGGCATCGCTCCTCATCTTTAAACCAGTTTGAGTTGCCAGCGGCAAGATGCATCGCAACTGAAATCGGGAGCGCACCGAGCGTAATCATATCGTTCACGATCATCGCAACCGTATCTTGAGCAATATGATCGTAATACGACTTTCCTGTGAGGCGATACATCGCGTCGGCGACGAGATTTTTAGTGCCAAGGCCTTCTTCCACGTGAGCCAACGAGTACGGAATACTGTCAGTTGGATCAATAAGAAACGCACTTTCACCGTATGACTCCTTACGAACGCGAAATCCGAGTCGTTTGATGTTGCCTGCGGTGCTCCGTGCGGCTGTCTGCGCCATACGCTTAAATGCATCCATCGCAGTGTAATCAACGCCAACGCTAGCATAAGTCATTTTTTTTGTCATGGACCGCTCCCTTCTTAATTGGAAATGAACACATGAAGCCGATGCTCCAACTTGAATACCAAGGGCACACTAGCGAAAATGTTAAGATAAATCAAATGAAAAGCAGCTGGCTTAATTTCCTTGCCTGACAATACAAAACTCCGCATGACGCGGAGTTTTGTATTCTATATAGTGGGCAGGAGAGGATTCGAACCTCTGTAGGCAATGCCAGCTGATTTACAGTCAGCCCTCGTTGACCGCTTGAGTACCTGCCCGAATATTCCGTTATTCCATTATTCCTGTTTTTCCTCGTTATGCAACAGCGGAAGATTTTTAATCTTTGAGAGGTCGGCGGGATTCGGTCGTGGAGCAACCGGAGAGTCGATTGATTGCGCCTTCTGTTGGACATCCTCGATTCCCGATGAAAGAAGATTATCAAGCTTTAAGACGACAGAGCGGAAGCGACGAAGCATTTTTTCCAAGAAGATGAAAAAATCCTTCTTCAAGACGTGCTTGTGAAGTTTGTATTCGATGACGTGCACATCCTCGATTCCGAGGAAAGAGAACTGCTTATGCCGGATGACCGTCACATGAGAAAGCTCCGGAAAAACGCGAACAACCATCCAGACAAGAAAGACGAACGAACCTATAAAAAGAATAAACGAGAGCAAGAGCATATATTCTTTATTCTGTTCATTTAAAGTTCAAACCGCGCGAAACGAGCGACTTTAATGTTTTCGCCGAACTTGGCAATGGCTTCTTTCATAAGATCGGAGATGGTCTTATCTTGGTCTTTTACGTAGGACTGTGAGAGGAGCGACTGGGCTCCGAAATATGCCTGCACCTTTCCTTCTACAATGTCTTTCGCGATCTTTGAGGGCTTGCCCATTTTCGCGACTTCCTCTTCCGCTTGCGCGTACACGGCCTGATAGACGTCTTTTGGGATCTCTTCAATGCTGATGTACTGCGGATTCATCGCAGCGATGTGGAGGGCTATATTGTGCGCTAAATCCGAGAATGCGGCATTCTTCGCGACGAAGTCGGTCTCGGAGAGGAGCTCGATCATGACGCCGATCTTATTATTCGAGTGGAGATATGTCGCGACGATTCCCTCCTTCGTCTCGCGGGCTGATTTCTTCGCCGCGGTTTTTGCCGCGGAAAGCATAAGGACGGTCTTTGCCTTTTCAAAGTCCCCTTTTGCCTCATCCAAGGCCTTTTTACAATCCCCAATCGAGCACTCCGTCGATTCACGGAGTTTTTTTATGAGTTCCAACATAGATAACATATTACTACTCGGCAGATGCAGCGGCAGCGCGCGCTTCGGCATCCTTTCGTCCTTCTTCTATTGATCTCCTAATCCGCTCCATGAGATAGGTAACAGCGGGGATTGAGTTGTCGTTTGCCGGAATTGCGTGCAGAACCAGCGACATGTCCGAATTTGAGTTCACGATCGCAACGACAGGAATCTTCATCCGGATTGCTTCTTTTACCGCGAGGATATCGGTATCAATATTGCTTAGAAAGAGAGCATCGGGAAGCTTCTTCATTTTTCGAAGCCCGCCGAACGACTTCTGAAGATGATAGATCTCATCTTCTTTCCCTGCCGTCTCTTTCTTTGTGTATTTCTTAAATCCACCCTCTGCCTTTTCTTTTAGCAGGCGCTCGAGCTCCTGGACCCGCCCCGAGACGACTTTAAAGTTTGTGAGCGTCCCCCCAATCCATCGATCAACGACAACCGGAACCCCATACGCATCTTCTAACGCAACGATGAGACTCCGCGCCGCGGGCTTTGTACCGACAAAAAGGATTGTCTTGTTTTCGGCAAATATCTTTCGCACGAACGCTTCGGCGGCGAGAAGCTTTTCTTTCGTCTTAAAAAGATCAAAAATTGCGATTCCGCTTCGCACGGTATAGATAAAAGGCGCCGTCTTCGGATGAGTCTTCGAGCTCACATGTCCGATATGCGCGCCTGATTTCAGGAGAGCGTTCATGTCTTCGTCCGCGACGGTCATCGCGATGTCTGCAGGAAGAATCTTTTGGTTGTCTATAATTTCATTCATATGTATTATCGAGTCGTGTAAGGAACAAGTGCCAAAAACCGCGCCTGCTTGATAGCGCTCGTAAGAGTTCTCTGATCCTTCGCACATGTTCCGGTCTTTCGCCGTGGATAGATCTTGCCTTGGCTATTCATGAATCGCCGAATAAATTCAGCGTTTTTAAAATCGATCGAATGAATGTTCGTCGTGCAGAAATAACACGGTTTTTCTTCGAGAACCACGTGCGGTCGGCGTCGGGATTTTCCTTTTTGGTATGCCATGATTAAAATTGTATGTCTTCTGGTTTAATATCGTCTTCTCCGGGGTATTGGACCGTTTCCATCGGCTGATCCTCTTTCGATTTCGCGGCGGACGGCGCGCGAGGCGCGCGCTCTCCTCCTTGGAAGTCGCTCCCTCCTTCTCCCCCGCCCGCGGATTTTGGACCCATCTGCATGCCTTCGGCAACGATGTCCGTCTTGTAATGTTTTATTTCCGGGTGCGTCTTATCTTGCCAGTTTCTGGTCTCGATGCGCCCCTCGATAAGGACGAGGCGCCCTTTTGTGAGGTATTGATGGCAAATCTCGGCGAGCTTGCCCCACGCGACGATATTATGAAATTCAACCTTCTCCTGCTTCTGCCCCTGGTCCATCCAGGTGCGGTTCGTCGCGATGCTGAACGTGCAGACAGATTGACCGGCGGGAGTCTGCCGAAGCTCGGGATCCCTTGTTAATCTGCCGAGAAGAAAGATTTTATTCAGATTCATAATTATTTCGCCTTATTTGTTCAATATCTCGTCAAGCCGCTTGTCGATTTCGCCAATGTCGATTTTTTCTTCAGAGCGCGCTTCTGGTTTTTTTGTATATGTCGGATGAACCTCGCGTTTCACAAACGGCCGGGCATAGGTTCTCTCTTTCGAGCGGCGAGATACCTTTTCCGGCTTCACGACGAGATATCGGAGGATATTTTTCTGGAGCTCAATGCCCTTCTTTAAAAGAAGGATTTTTGAGGCGGGAACCATGAAGTCCGTATACCCGAAATACGCCTGTTCGGCTTTCTTGATTGGGAACGCGAGCTTTCGGCGCTTTGGCTCGGCAACATACTGAATCGTCCCTCCGACGCTTTCAATTGCTTTTGTAACATCGCCCGCCGCCGTCAAAACATGCTCGGTCTCGATATTCGGAGAGAGTAGATAGGCGATTTCGTATGAGAATGGCTTTGTAACTTCGTCCATAGAGTCTTAAAAGTCTATTGCCGAAACGCTTTCGCGAGAAATTGCTTTCGGTAATGGACCCTATATAGAGTAGATGAAATGCGCTTTTTTTGCAACCTGATTTTATGAAGCAAGGCGAGTAAAATCACTTCGCAATGCAAGCCGGATACTGATACTTTGCGGCTTGTAGTGCGAAGATTCCTCAAAAAGGGTGTTACGTACTCTTTATCTTCGGCCGGTACCCCGTTCCTGCGGGAATCAGATGGCCGATGATGACATTTTCCTTCAATCCGCGGAGATAGTCTTTCTTTCCTTCAATCGCGGCATTGATGAGAACGCGCGCCGTCTCAATGAATGATGCCGCTGAAAATACGGAGTCAGTGCTCAGCGCGGACTTCGTGATGCCGTAGATGAGCTGATACGCGGTCGCTTTCTGCTTTCCCTCCTTCATGAGAGCGTTATTCTCCTCCCTAAACCTCGTCTTACTCATGATCTCTCCGGCCGTAAACGGCGAATCTCCCACATCCTTCACTTTCACCCGCGCGAACATCTGCCGGATGATGACTTCGATATGCTTATCGTGAATAGGAGCTCCCTGGCCGCTGTAAATCTTCTGGATCTCCTTCACGAGATAGCGCTGAACATCAGCGGAGCTCGTTAATTTGTAGAGAGTCGCAATGTCGGCATGCCCTTCGGACAAAAATCCTCCGCGGAATACCTGTGATCCCTTTTCAACCGTGAGGCCGACGCCCCGAAGAACATGGAACTCCTTGATCTCGCCTTCTTTCGCCTCGAGTTTTGTCTTCTTGTCTTTGATCGTCTTTAATTTTTTCTCGCGAATGACATTCTGAACTCTTATTCTGATGATTTTTTCCTTGTTCAGCTCGAGGATATCCTCAACGACGCCGTCAACATCCGAAAGAAGAGCTTCTCCCTTCGGCTTTCTCGCTTCAAAGACTTCTTCAACGCGAGGAAGTCCTGATGTAATGTCCCCGCTTCCCGCAACGCCTCCGATATGGAAGGTACGCATGGTAAGCTGGGTCCCCGGCTCCCCGATTGCTTGCGCGGAGATGACTCCAACGACTTCACCGAGCTTGATCGGGCGATTGTTGCTCAAGTCCCATCCGTAGCACTTTTGACAGATACCCCTTATTCCACTGCAAGAAATCGGCGAGCGAACCGGAACCTTTTCAACTCCCGCATCTTCAATCTTATGGGCTATGTCGTCGTCAATCAGTTCGTTTGTCTTTATAATCGTCTTTCCTGTTGACGGATCCTTGATGTCGGCGGCGGCGTAGCGGCTAAAAATCCTGCTTGCGATCGTCTTTCCGATCTCATCGGAATCGCTACGGAAAATAAAGATCCCTCGCTTCGTTCCGCAGTCCTCTTCGGACAAGATGACATCCTGGGCAACATCAACCAAGCGACGGGTGAGATACCCCGCGGCAGCGGTCTTCAATGCGGTATCGGCGGTTCCCTTTCTCGCTCCGTGCGTCGAGATGAAATACTCGAGCACATTCAACCCTTCCTTATAGCTTGAGATAATCGGAAGCTCAATGGTGCGCCCCGATGGGTTCACGACCGGACCCTTCATTCCCGCCATTTGGTTTGTCTGAACCCAGCCTCCACGAGCGCCTGAGTCGATCATGGTAAATACCGATCCGTAGCGGGGCATGGATTTCTTCAATTCTCCGAGAACCAATTCCTTCGCCTCAAGCCAGATCTCGACGATGCGGTTGTAGCGCTCCCAGTCGGTAAGAAGGCCGTTCTGATATTGCGCGGTGATGAGATTGACCTCGTCCTGCGCTTTTTTAATTATATTTTTCTTCTCGGTCGGAGTGTGGAGGTCGTTGATGCCCCAGCTGACTCCGGAACGCGTGGCGTACTCAAATCCGAACTTCTTAATCTTGTCGAGAATCGGAGGGATATTTTCATCTCCATATCGTTTGATGAGCCGAAGGATGAGCGCCTCCAAGTTCTTTGATTTCATGTCTTCATTCACAAAATCGAACCCTTCGGGAAGAATGCGGTTGAAGAGAATGCGCCCGGCGGAGGTCTCGATGATTGGAGCTTTTTCACCTTTGGCGCCTTCCTGAAGATGGTGGTGCGCAACCATTCTTACTTTTATCTTTGATTTTAAATCAATCTCGTCGAACTCCGACGCGAGAAGCGCCTCTTCTTCGGAAGAAAATAGTTTTCCGTCTCCTTTCGTTCCATCTTCATAGGTCGTCACCCAGTAGCATCCAAGAACCATATCCTTCGTTGGCATGACGATCGGCTTGCCGTTTGCGGGCTTTAATAGGTTCTTGGTGGCGACCATCAGGGTTCGCGCTTCTTTTTGTGCCTCTTCGGTGAGAGGAAGATGGACAGCCATCTGGTCTCCATCAAAATCAGCATTGAAAGCAGTACAGACGAGAGGATGAATTTGAATCGCGTGTCCTTCAAT
>JBBUDR010000075.1:0-6060 GCA_038057195.1 Patescibacteria group bacterium | reverse complement strand
GGTCCAACAACAATGACGGAGCGTCCGGAATAATCAACCCGCTTTCCGAGAAGGTTCTGGCGGAATCGCCCTTGCTTTCCTTTCAGCGTGTCTGCGAGCGAGCGCAAGGGGCGCCGCTGGACTTGTGAAGCGACTGGAGCGGAACCGCGACGGATGCTGTTGTCGATAAGGGCGTCAACGGCCTCCTGAAGCATGCGCTTCTCGTTTCGGGTAATGACCTCGGGAGCATTCAGTTCAAATAATTTCTTCAAGCGATTGTTCCGGTTGATGACACGGCGGTATAGATCATTTAAATCCGAGGTTGCGTAGCGTCCTCCGTCGAGAGGAACCATCGGCCGCAAGTCGGGAGGAATAACAGGCATCACGCTGATGAACATCCACTCCGGGCGCACTCCCGCGCGGATCATTCCCTTCACGACTTTGAGGCGCTTCAAGAGCTTCTTTTTTTGAACAGGATTCGCTATCGCCGCTTCTTTTTCAAGCCTCTTCTGAAGATCGTGCATGTTTATCTTCTCAAGAAGCGTCTTAATCGGATCGGCGCCGATTGACGCCTCAAAAACCTCTCCGTATTTTCGGGAAAGATGGAAGTACTGGACCTCCGAAACCACCTTCATCAGAACAAGACTCTTCAGCTCTTCCCGCGCCTTGTCCCTTTGTTCTTTAATCTCGGTCTCTTCCTTCTTATCCGTCATCTTCTTTACCTTCGTCTTGTATTCTTTTTCGAGAGATTCGATTGCTCCGTCGCGCGCTTTTTCATCGACGCTCGTGATGATATAGCTTGCGAAGTAGATGACCTTTTCAAGGTCAGAAACGGACATGTCCAGAAGAAGTCCTATCTTTGATGGGACCCCCCGCAAGAACCAGATATGTGAAACGGGCGTCGCCAATTTGATATGCCCGAATCGCTCGCGCCGGACGATAGAGCGGGTCACTTCGACTCCGCACTTGTCGCAGACGATCCCCTTATAGCGGATGCGGCGATATTTTCCGCAGTAGCACTCCCAATCCTTGACCGGCCCGAAGATACGCTCGTCAAACAGTCCGTCGCGCTCGGGACGCGCGGTGCGGTAGTTGATGGTCTCCGGCTTCGTGATCTCTCCGAATGACCACGACATGATCTCTTCGGGAGAAGCGAGTTTTATCTGAATCGATTCAAAATCTTTTGTACGTTCTTCCATATATATGAAGTGAAGTTACTTTTGATTCATCGCTTCTTGCCGCTCTTCGACCGCCATTCTTCTGTCTTCTCCCACGCCCTTCTGAAACTGCGTGTCCCCCGGACGCTCTTTTTCATTGATAATGATATTCAATGCAAGCCCCTTTAATTCGCTTGTCAGCACATTGAACGACGCGGGAATGTTGGGCGCTTTGATGCGTTCGCCATTGATGATAGATTCATATGTCATCGCGCGTCCCTGCACGTCGTCTGATTTAATCGTGAGCATCTCCTGAAGCGTATGCGCCGCGCCGTATCCTTCCAGCGCCCATACTTCCATCTCACCGAAGCGCTGTCCTCCAAACTGCGCCTTTCCCCCCAGCGGCTGCTGGGTGATAAGCGAGTACGGACCGATAGAGCGGACATGCATCTTGTCTTCCACCAAGTGGATAAGCTTCATGATATAGGTATAGCCAACGGTGATCTTCTGGGCAAACTTCCTGCCGTTCCGTCCGTCATAGAGGACGACTTTTCCGTCAACCGGGAATCCGGCCTTACCAAGCTCTTCCTGGATCTCCGATTCGGTTGCGCCAAGAAGCGACGGGCTGATCGCGTAATAATTCAAATGCTTTGCGGCAAGTCCCAAGTGGGTTTCCAAAATCTGCCCCAAGTTCATTCGAGAAACGACTCCTAACGGATTTAAGACGATATCCACCGGCCGGCCGTCTTCCAAGTACGGCATGTCTTCCTCCGGAAGAATTTTTGCGATAATTCCTTTATTTCCGTGGCGTCCCGCAAGCTTGTCTCCCACTGCTACCCTTCGGAGTTGGGCGACTTCAACTTGGATTCTCTTGATAACCCCCGTGTCCAACTTATCGCCCTTCTCACGCTCGAGAACTTGAACGCCGATGATGCGTCCGCGCTTTCCATGGGGAAGCGTCATAGACGTGTCTTTCACATCGCGGGCCTTATCTCCAAAAATCGCGCGGAGAAGGCGCTCCTCGGGAGTGAGATCCGTCTCGCCCTTCGGGGAGATTTTTCCGACAAGAATATCGCCCGAGCGGACTTCCGCTCCAATCCGGACAACTCCTTCCGAGTCTAAGTTTTTAAGCTTTTCATCCCCGACATTAGGAATATCCGATGAGGTGAGTTCCGGTCCGAGCTTTGTGTCGCGGACGTCAATCGCGTAATTCTCAATATGAATAGAAGTAAAGCGATCATCCTTCACTAATCGCTCAGAAAGAATAATTGCGTCTTCATAATTGTAGCCAGCCCACGAAACAAATGCGACGAGCACGTTCTGCCCGAGCGCCAAGCGACCGTTTTGAGTCGCGGAGCTGTCAGCGAGAACATCCCCCTTCTTCACTTTGTCTCCAGTGCGGACTATCGGTCGCTGACGAATAGAAGTGAAGTCGTTTGTGCGGACAAATGACGCGAGTTTGTACTCTTTTTTCTTTCCGCTTTTTTCTTTTATAGAAATGTGCCGTCCGTCAACGCTCTCAATGACGCCGTCGTCTTCGGCCATAATGAGGCGCCCGGAGTCGCGCGCGGCGGATATCTCAACGCCGGTACCGACCAGCGGAGCGTCTCCCTTAACGCACGGCACGGCCTGCTTTTGCATGTTCGAGCCCATCAGCGCGCGATTCGCGTCGTCGTTTTCCAAAAATGGGATAAGGCTTGTCGCGATACTGATCGCCTGCTGGGGAGAAACGTCTATGTAGTCGATCTTCTCGCGCTCGATCAAGCCCGGCTGGCTATGAATGCGCGCTTCAACCTGATCAGGAACAATCATCCCCTTCTCCACCGGCACTCCGGCGTGGGCGATATTGAATGCCGCTTCCGCAGTCGCGTTCAGATATTCAATCTCGCCGGTCACATGCCCGTTTTTTACTTTTATGTAGGGAGTCTCGATGAGTCCGAGCTCGTTCAGACGCGCGTAGCTCGCAAGGTGCCCGACAAGACCGATATTCTGGCCTTCCGGTGTATGAATCGGACAGATGCGCCCGTAGTGCGACGGATGCACATCGCGGACTTCAAAGCCCGCGCGCTCTCTTGTGAGTCCCCCGGGACCCATTGCCGAAAGCCGGCGCCGGTGCTCAAGCTCCGCCAATGGATTTTTCTGATCCATGAACTGCGAAAGTTGGGATGACGTGAAAAACTCCTTCAGCGAGGCAATAAACGGCCGAGCGTTAATAAGCTGAGCGGGGGTCAGTGTATAGATATCAAATGTGGACATGCGGTCCTTGATGATGCGGATCATGCGCGCGACGCCGACGCGAAGACGCCCCTGCAAGAGCTCTCCAACTCCCCTGATCCGGCGGTTGCCCAAGTTGTCTATGTCGTCGGCCGATGCATCGCCCCTATTATTCAAAGCAATGACTTCCTTGATGATGGCAACGAGGTCCTCGGCATCAATAACTTTGTTTTCTTTCTTCCTGCTTTGGAAGAGACGTTGGTTCATCTTATACCGCCCGACATCCGCGAGGTCATACCGCTCATCGGAGAACATATGCTGGATGAGAGTGCGCGCATTATCGACGGTCGCAAGATCTCCCGGACGAATCCTCTTATAAATATCAATAAACGAATCCTCCTTCGTCTTCGTCGAATCATGATCCAGGGTCATCTTGATATATGAAATCTCGCCGTTGTCCGCGCCTTCAAATCGGCTGATGATGTCTTCGTTGTTCTCGATGCCGAAAATCCGAAGCATCGCGGTCGCCGGAATCTTCCGCTTTCGATCTATCTTCACGCTGATGACGCCTTCGGCGTCGGTTTCGAGTTCAAGCCACGCGCCGCGGTTCGGGATAAGCTTCGCGCCGAAATATTTCTTTCCCCGGACATAGCGCTCGGTGAAATAGACCCCAGACGAGCGGATGAGCTGGGAAACGACGACACGCTCGACCCCATTCACGATGAACGTGCCGCGGGGCGTCATAACCGGAAAATCTCCCAGGTATACCTCCTGCTCTTTCACCTCGCCCGTCCGCTTGTTCGTCAATCGGAGCTTCACGCGGAGAGCCGCTTCGTAGGAGAGATTTCTATCCTTCACGTACTCTTCCGTATATTTCGGCTCATCGAGAGAAAAATCGAGAAAATCGAGAATAAGCTCTTTTCCCGTATAGTCCTTTACGGGAGAGACCTCGCTAAAAAGATCGCGAAGCCCCTTTTCAAAAAACCATTTGTAGGAATTGAGTTGAATTTCCGATAGATTTGGAAGTTCGACCAGCGGTTTCTTGAAGCGGGAAAAATATTTATTCTCCATGAAACGACAAAGAGTCTTCGCGCCACAAGCTCGGACACATAGCTCGTGATCGATAAAAACTCTTTTATTTACAATGTTTTTTATTATTTTCCGCTTTCACCAACTATTCAATGAAGTTGAAAGACGGAAATTGAATGTATACAAAAATACCGAAAGCCCCAAAAATCATTGAAAAAGAATTTTTTGTTTGAAAAAACAAAAAAATGGCACGAAAACAAAAAACCTAAACTCCCTTCGTATGGGTAGGGTTTTCAGAAACTTGCCGAATTAGATTACGATTGAGGCAATTCTTTTACGTATTTATAAACAATAATAGGATTTAGCGAGTAAAACAGAGCTTTTTTGAACGTATCAAAAATTTTCTGTTTTCAATGACTTCATAAATCCTATCACTAACTATCAGTATACTCACCAAAAAAAAGATGTCAAATGATTGTATGTTAAATCTTTTTTTAGTTGAAAAATCTCCTTAAAACCTCACTTTTATTGGTTCCCTCTCTTCTTCCCGCTCGAGGCCGAAAAATTCTTTCTTCATAAACCCAAACATTCCGGCAACGATATTCGTCGGCACGGTATCAAGCTTTGTATTATATTCAAGAATATTTGAGTTATAGAACCGGCGAGCGGACTGGATCTTGTTTTCCGTATCGGCGAGTTCGCGCTGAAGATCGAGGAAGTTCACGTTCGCTTTCAGGTCGGGGTAATTTTCAGATACCGCAAAAAGAGTTTTAAGAGTTCCTGAAAGAGCGTTTTCCGCCTTTGCGTGCTCTTCCGGATTTTTTGCTTCAATCGCCATCGTCCGCGCTTTTGTAACGCTTTCAAAAAGACCCTTCTCATGAGCGGCGTATCCCTTCACTGTCTCAAGAATATTCGGAATGAGATCGTACCGGCGTTTCAGCTGGACATCAATATCCGACCACGCCTCGTCGGCCCTGTTCCGCGAAAGAACGAGGGAGTTGTAAAGGACGATGAGAAATAACACCGCAAGACCGATAATTCCTAAAATAATATAAAGTGTTGTCATTTGATTTGTGAACAAAGTGAATACTGTCGTTTTTCTGGTTCGCTCGGTCGATATGAAAACTGTGTTTTTATATCTCCCTCCCTGCCAGAAATAAACTCACTTCGCAATGGATGTTGATTATTGATACCTTACAGTGTGGATTGCGAAGATTCCTTATACTACTAGTATAGCTTGCGTACACAAGCTGTCAAAAATCCCGCACGGTGCGGGATTTTGAAAAATTCTCCGGCAATTTAATAATCTTGTCCGGGCATCTGAGGCATCGACGGCTCCTTCTTCGGAAGCGTGCCGACAACCGCGTCGGTCGTAAGTACCATTGCGGCAACGGAAGCCGCGTTCTGGAGAGCCGAGCGGACTACCTTTGTCGGGTCGATGATTCCCGCTTTGACGAGATCCTCATACGAGTCCTTCGCCGCATCGTATCCCATCGCGCCCTTTTGCTTTTTTACTTCTTCGGCGACAACTCCGCTTTCTCTTCCCGCATTATAGGCAATCTGCCGAAGCGGAGCTTCGAGAGCATGGAGAATGATGTCAATGCCGACTTTCTCATCTAAAGATGCTGATTTTTCCGCTTCATGCTTGAAAGTTTGAAGACTTGGAATACAGCGAATAAGA
>JBBUDR010000074.1:0-1006 GCA_038057195.1 Patescibacteria group bacterium | reverse complement strand
AACGTGAAATCCCGAAGCCTGCGCGGAATACCGCGTTATCAAGCCTTTGCTCAAGGGACTCGACAAGGTTGTCTGCCATAACTCCGGTTTTCCGCTTCTTCGCCGCGGACGCGTAATTCCCAAGCTGGGTTTCGGAGAGTCCGTAGAGAAGGCGGATCTTTTGCTTTTCGCGAAGCTCCGCGCCGAATGCAGACGCGTTCCTGCGTCCTTTCTTCCGCGTTCCATGCTGACCAGGAGGGGTCGGATTCTTCACCATCGCGCATTTCGGAGAATAGCAACGCTCCCCTTTCAAAAAGAGTCTTTCCCCAGCGCGCCTGCATAATTTACATTTCGGATCTGATGCCATATGTGTCTGTATGTAATATTACACTCGTCTCGGCTTGCATGCCCGCGGTCCGTTATGAGGAAGCGGAGTGATATCTTTGATGATCATCGCCTGAAGGCCGTGATTGATGATTGAGCGAATGGCTGACTCGCGTCCCGAGCCAACACCCTTCACATAAATCGCGACATCCTGCATTCCGCTCTTCTTCACCTTCTCGGTTACAACTTCAGCAACGCGCGCGGCCGCGTACGGAGTCGCCTTTTTTGAGCCCTTAAATCCGAGCGCCCCTGATGATGACCACGCAAGAACATTCCCGCGCATATCGGAAATCGAAATAATCGTATTATTATACGTCGCCTGAATATGGACGACTCCTTCTTGGAAGCGCCGCTTTGACGACGGCATAGGCGCCGAAGAAGAAGCGGGAGCTTTTTCCGCCGATTCAGTAACTGCCTGGCCTGATTGCTGTATGACTCGTTTTTTTCCCATAATACTGTCTTTTTTGGTTCACTCGGTCGACATAAATACTGTTTTTTTATAAGGAATCTGCCAGAAATTACTTTGGCTGTCCCGCCGGCTTTCTTCCGGAGCCCATCGTCTTTCGCGTATTCCCGCGGCGCGTGCGCGAATTCGTCTTCGTACGCTGTCCCCTAACCGGAAGTCCGCGCATATGGCGGATCC
>JBBUDR010000073.1:0-1241 GCA_038057195.1 Patescibacteria group bacterium | reverse complement strand
CGAGTTCGTTGCTCCCGAAGAAGTGGAGATTGATCCTGATGACATTACGATAGACTTCTTCCGCTCGTCGGGTCCGGGAGGGCAGAATGTGAACAAGCGTGAAACCGCCGTCCGCATCACGCACAAGCCGACGGGGCTCCAAGTCGCCGTGCAGACCGAGCGGACGCAAGAGCGGAATCGGGATACGGCAATGAACTTCCTCCGCGCGCGGCTGTACCAGAAAAAACTTTTAGAACAAAAAGAACTACGCTCGGAAGTTCGCGGAGAAACGGTTTCTGCGGAGTGGGGGCACCAGATCCGCTCGTATGTGTTCCATCCTTATACGCTCGTGAAGGATCACCGGACTGGGGTTGAAACGGGAAATGTCAGCGGCGTGTTAGAGGGAGACTTGGATAATTTTATTGAAGCCGAGATCAAGCATTCATAGGAGAGGAAGGGTATGATTTTTTTCGATAACGTCTCAAAAATATACAGCGAAAACTCCAGCGCGCTGCGCGGGGTGACGCTTCGCATCCAGCCGCAGGAATTCGTCTGCCTCGTCGGCCAATCAGGAGCAGGAAAATCAACGCTCATCAAGATGCTTCTTGCCGAAGAAAGCCCGAGCGCGGGAAAGATATTTCTTGACGGGATGGAGGTGACGGGAGTCGGAGCGGAGAATGGGAATCTCATTAATATCAGGCGGAGGATCGGCGCGATCTTTCAGGATTTTAAATTATTGAAAACGAAGACCGCCTTTGAGAATATCGCGTTCGTGATGGAAGCGTGCGGGAAATCGGACGCGGAAATCTACAACGACGTTCCGCAGATTCTCGATCTTGTCGGCCTTACGCCGAAGACGAATCATTTCGCGAGCGAGCTCTCGGGCGGGGAGATGCAAAGAGTCGCTATCGCGCGAGCGCTCGTGAATCGGCCTGAAGTCATCGTTGCCGATGAGCCGACGGGCAATCTCGATCCGATCAACAGCAGGGAGATTATCGGGCTTCTCGAGAAGATCAACCAGCTCGGGACGACTGTCGTTCTTGCGACTCATAATAAGGATATCGTTGACGCTCTCGGCATGCGCGTCATCACGATGGAAAAGGGCGAGGTGGTGCGCGACGAAGAGAGAGGTAAATACATATTATGATGAGCACTAATTTTAAGAGAATACTGCGCTCAGGCATCCTCTCCTTTCAACGGAACAGCTGGCTTACGACGGCAAGCATCTTGGTGATGACGCTCGTGCTGACGCTCGTTGGAGG
>JBBUDR010000072.1:0-1718 GCA_038057195.1 Patescibacteria group bacterium | reverse complement strand
GCTTAGAAGCAGCCATCCTATAATGAGTGCGTAACAGCTCACTTGTCTAGAGATATTGCGCCAAAAATTCAACGGGGCTAAGTGTGATGCCGAAGATACGGGTTGTATGCCTGAATTTTGGAAATTGATCTTTTTCGTTGTTGTGTGTGGAGCCGTAGCTCAGTAGGGAGAGCGCGTGAATGGCATTCACGAGGTCGCAGGTTCAAACCCTGCCGGCGCCACCACACAAAATTATAAAGGAAGATAAGTTAGTCACGGGGAGACTGCTCAGCAGCTTCCCCTCCAAAATTCAGGCATACAGCGGTAGGAGAGCATTTTCATTGCAGTGAAGGTCGACCCGCGAGGGCGACTGGAGCGATGAGAAGGGAGAATGTTGGCACTAGTAACCACAAATTCGGTGAAAGTCCGAATCGCCGGAAGTCTAAGGTTTCCTTGGCAATGACAATCATCCAAGGGTAAGGCGGTCCTAAGGAAATGGTGAAAACCGCATCTGATGGACAGTCGGTTAATATTCCGACCCTTCCTGTTTATTCCAATGGAGGGACGGAGCGTACTAGATATGGCGCATTATTGAATTTGACGCTTCTGCGTGCGAGTTGTTCTCTTGGCAAATCCGGAGAGCTGCCTTCAATGGCGGATCAAGCGCGCGGGAAAATTCTGCCGAAAGGCAGGGGATCATATCGAACGCGCTCCCCAGAAAATCTTCTAGGGTTAATCTACAGGAAACCGTACCGAAAACCGACACAGGTGGACTGGTACAAGAATACCAAGGCGAACGGGTGAGACTTCGTTAAGGAACTCGGCAAACAAGCGGCCGTAACTTCGGGATAAGGCCTGCCCCGCGAACGCGGGGCCGCAGCGAAAGTATCTCTAGCAACTGTTTAACAAAAACACAGGTCCGTGCTGAACTCGCAAGAGGACGTATACGGGCTGACGCCTGACCAATGCGAGAAGGTTAACGGTGAAGGTCATAGACTCTGTTTTATGGCTGACGCCCGAAGCCCTCGTCAATGTCAGCAGTAACTATAACTGTTCTAAGGTAGCGAAATTCCTTGTCGGGTAAGTTCCGACGCGCACGAAAGGCGTAATGACTGGAGAACTGTCTCAACGAAGTGCCCGGTGAAAATACAATACCGGTGAAGATGCCGGTTACCCATAGTTAGACGAAAAGACCCCAGGAGCTTTACTGTAGTTTGGTATTGAGCATACGTTCTGGATGCGTAGCATAGGTGGGAGGATTTGAGATCGTGCTTCCGGGCATGGTTGATCCGTCAGTGAAATACCACTCTTTTAGCATGTATGTTCTAACTGAAGCGAGACCACAAAGGAAAGCGCTTCAAGACAGTGCCTGACGGGCAGTTTAAATGGGGCATTTTCCTCCTAAAAGGTAATGGAGGAGTTTATTAAGGTCAGCTTACTCCGGATGGAAATCGGAGGGGACGTGTAAAGGCACAAGCTGGCTTAACTGCAAGGCGGATAGGCCGCGCAGATGCGAAAGCAGAACTTAGTGAACCGATGGTCATGATATATGTTTTCATTTCGGGGCTTGCCCCGGGACGAAAATTTATGTTACTTACTAGAAAAAGGCCAAAGATTATCAGATAAAAGCTACCCTGGGGATAACAGGCTAGTCGCTTCCAAGAGTCCATATCGACGAAGCGGATCGGCACCTCGATGTCGGCTCATCTTAGCGCGGGGGTGGAGAAGCTCCCAAGCGT
>JBBUDR010000071.1:0-11359 GCA_038057195.1 Patescibacteria group bacterium | reverse complement strand
TCGGCTTGTGCGTGATGCGGACGGCGGTTTCGCGCTTGTTCACATTCTGGCCGCCCGGACCCGACGAGCGAAAGAAGTCTATCGTAATGTCATCAGAATCAATCTCCACTTCTTCGGGAGCAACGAACTCGGGCATGACTTCCGCCATCGCAAATGAGGTATGGCGGAGGCTTTTTGCTGAAAACGGAGAAATGCGCACCAAGCGATGCACTCCCGTCTCTTTTTTCAAGAACCCGTAGGCGTGCTCGCCCTTCACGAGAAGCGTGACATTTTTCAGTCCTTGGCCTCCCGGCCCCTTGAACTCGCCCCAATTTTCATGAATCGTTTCCGCGCGAAAGCCTTTTTTGAGGGCATATTGCTCATACATCCTCCGGAGAATCGCGACCCAGTCTTCCGAGTCCTTTCCCCCAGCTCCTGCGTAGATGTAAAGAACCGCGTTCCCCTTATCATACGGCCCTTTGAACAGTTTGAAAAGCTCAAAATGCTCAAATTCCATCAAAAGCTCTGCTGTCCTTTTTTCAATATCTGGAAGAATCTCTTCCGAGCCCCTACTCACGGAAAGAAGCTCTCGGAGGCTTCCGATCTCATTCAAAAAATTCTCAATAGCAGAAACTTCTTTTTTTATCTCGCCCGCGCGCTGGGAAATAGTTCTCGCCCGCTCCTGGTTCTGCCAGAAATCAGGCTTCTCCATCTCATACCCCAAGCGGATTGCCTCTTCTTTTTGGCCGAGTATGTCAAAGTCGGCCCGCGAGCGCGCGGACCTGTGTCTCCAATGATTCTAAGCTTTTTTTCAGCTCTTCCATTGATTCCATCGTATCAGTTTTGAATAAAAAACAAAAGACTCCGAGCTACAAAAAACCTTTGAGCCGGAGGCGAGAGTCGAACTCGCGACTTGCTGTTTACGAAACAGCTACTCTACCACTGAGTTACTCCGGCTCAAAAGCTTCTTGATTGCGTTGCTTTTCAGGTGAAATTTTTCTATTATCTCCCGCTATATTATTTTGAGAAGTGATGTTTCTGCCGTGATACAACAAGCAAACGGCCTTCTTTTGCTCTATTGCTTATAACCCGATTTTTTCTTCCGTTTCCTCTATTAAGTCCGGCATAAGTAAGAGTCAAGGAATCACAGTTCGGGCAAAGCAGGCGAAGATTACTCTCGATATTATTGCGCCAGTTGCCATCAATATGATCAGCAACCAGTGGAACCTTGCCCGTCTTTTGGTTGGTCTTTGACCAGCCACACAAACAACATTTATTTCCAAATTTTCTTCGCAGGTATCTTTTAATATGCCCCGAAACAATACCGAGACCCTGCAATCCTATAATCCCTCCGTTCTTCCATTTTTTAATATAATCATGGTATTGATATTCGATTTGGCATGCATTGCTACAATATTTGTATCCAGCACGCCATACCTCTTTATCATTGCAGTTTAAGCATTTTTCTCTGGGCTTTCTAGGCATCGACATATACTTAGTATACGAAACTTATCGACCAGAATCAAATTTAAGAGTGGTCACGAATTAATATTTTGGCCCATTCATTGAGTAAAGAATACTCTTAGTTCTTTTTTTGAAGGGCTTCCACCGTATAGGTATTCCCCGGACTCCAGAGAAGCCACCCTGAAGCGCCCGCGTTTTCCGCGGCATGAATCTGCGCGCGCACCTTTGCGGAATCATAATAGATTCCCCTGTTCTTATCAACTCCAAGATCAAAATCCTGAAGCCACGGGCGGATCTTCGCGCGGCTTATGGCGATTGCTGGAGTCGCGGTTGCCCCGGCTTCAGTGGTGGTCGTCGCCTGATTATTTTTTATTTTTTGAGTTGTTGACGCAAGATTCTTTCCTCCCATCACATCAAGCGCGATGAGTATGGACCGAAAGACGACGTCAAATGGCTTGCTGGAAACGACCTGCAGGGGGTCTGGATTTTTATATGGATAGTAAAGCGCCGGAAGATTCCGCTCCGTGTCCGCGGGAACCTGAAACCCTCCGTAATAGTGGGAAGGATAAAGCATGAATGAGATATAATCCACGGAATCCCCAATATCGACAAGCCGCTGTCCAATACCTAAATCCTCCGGATTCGTGGAAACATATCCGAAGAGATCCGCCGAGATAATAATTTCCGGCTTATAGCGCTTCAACTCCCTGTTCACATACGCGAGAAAATTCTTTATTGATTCCGATTTCTGCTTTTTTGAGTCGTAATACGGATACGCGATATCCTTCATATTTCCATCTGATGGGAAGCGGACATAATCCATCTGGATCTCGTCGAATCCGACATCGATCGCCCTCTCCATCTCCCCGACCTGATATTTCCACACCGGAACTCCCGCCGCGTCCATCCAATAATTATTATGATTATCTCCCCAGATGCGGCCATCGCCGCGCGTCGTATAGTATTCAGGATGCTCTTTCACTTGTGAATTGTCGCGGAATATCGTCATGCGCGCGATAACCCACGCCCCTACATTATGAAATTCCTGTACTGTCTTTTTTAAATTCTCGGAAATCGTCATTCCTTGATTTTCCTTCACATCAATAACGACTCCGTTCACCTCCGTCGTTTCAATGAGATGCTTAATGCTTTCACGAAGACGAGTCGCGGCGACTCCGCGGTCGACAGCGACCACGTATGTCATGTAGACGCCCCTTATATTCTCCGACTTCCGCTTCGCGTCGGCAACCCGCTCTTCGACTGTTTTTTCTTTCGGCGCGCCTTCAATCGATGAAGACGCGCTTAAAAAATTCGGCGCGCGGAAATAATCAAAGAGCATACCTCCTCCAATGCCCGCTATAATGACTACGGTGAGAATAACTTTTATCATACCCCCTTTTTATTCGCTTCTCTGCTTCTTGATATATGTTCTATAGACAATAACCCCATCTACAATCAGCCCGGCGATTCCGATAAGTAGAAAGAGAACAAGCACCGGATCGGAAATCGGATTTCCGGTTTTGAGCGCCCATGCCGATACGGCCGCTATAAAACCGAATACAGCTACGCCGAAAATATCAAAAAATTCTGGCCGTAAAAATGACATGTGATGAAATATATTCGGAGTATCTTTATGACTGCGCTCGAACTTACTTGTGGTGAGCTTGTCGAATCCACTTTATCAAAAATTGCTGAAAAATGACAGCCGCCCTCGCCGCGAAGACAGACTCATCGCGAAAAGGAACTTGACGGACTTATTCTCTCTGCTATACTTGAAGTACTTGCATAATTACTTAATACTTTCATGTTAACCAAGAAGCAAATAACCGATATCAAGCCAGACATGGGTGCTGCGACAGCCACCTTCCATTTGGTGTTCCAGGCACTGGGAGATTCCGGTCGATTCAATATCTTCCGGCTACTTATGGATCATCACGACATCTGCGTTACTGATGTCGCCAATGTGTTCGATATTACCGTTTCTGCCGCTTCCCAGCAATTGCGCGTGCTTGAACGGCTGGGGCTCGTGATCAAAATGCGGATGGGACAGATGGTATGTTATGAGATCAATCAGAAAAATCCGATCGCCAAGCAGCTGGTGAAACTGTTAAAAGAGTCGAATAAATAAAGTTTATCAACCAATATATAAACCTATGCCAAAAGTAACCATTTATACCACCCCGACTTGCGTGTACTGCAAAATGACAAAGGCGTTCTTCAAGGAGAACAATGTTCAGTATGAGGAAAAGGATGTATCAGCCGACCGTTCCGCGGCCGATGAGATGATCCAAAAATCTGGCCAGATGGGCGTGCCGGTCATTGATATCGACGGGCAGTTTCTTGTCGGTTTTGACAAGGAGGGTCTTTCGCGATTGCTTAACATCAAATAACACTATGAACAATAAATTACTTATTGGAGGGGTCATTGTCATTGTGGTGGGTCTTTTGATATGGGGGTTATCCAACAATGGTGCGTCTCCGAGCGGCACAGCTTCGGTTCAAGACAGTGTCTCAAGTGGTTCTAATACTCATCTTGCTCCTGACTTTACGCTTCAAAAGCTTGGTGGAGGCACTATCTCACTCGCTGAATTCAGGGGCAAGAAGCCAGTGGTGCTCGATTTCTGGGCTTCTTGGTGCCCTAATTGCCGTCGCGACATGCCGAAACTGAATGGCTTTTACGAAAAATATAAAGATACAGTCGAGGTTATCGGCATAAATTTGCAGGAAAAAGAATCGATAGTTCAGAATTTTATAAGCTCGCGTGGCATCAGTTTTCCCATTGCGCTTGATCCCTTCGGAAACGCATCTCGCGTGTTTGGCATCCAATACACAAATACTCATGTTTTAATAGATATGAACGGCAACCTTGTCCGCACGATTCCCGGAGATATTAGCGAGTCTGATATTGAGTCTCTCGTTAATAGCCAGGCGGCTTCAGGGAGCGATCAATCGTCCGCTACTGATGAAAAGCCGTGTAAAGTTGCCCTGGCCGATGGCCGCAAGGAAGCTGGAGTTTGTAAAAATGAAAATCTATGACAGGCCCAAAAACAATCATTGCTATTGTAGTCGTTATCGGTGCTATCGCTCTGATTGTTTTCGAGCGCGGATTTTTTAAAAGTGATTTCCCTTTACCTCAAGGCGGAGAAACCAAGAAAGAAACTATCACCGTGGATAATGGCGATCAATTTTTTTCAACAAAAGAAATCATGGTAACTGATGGCACAAAGCATAGCGTTCCACTTGATGAGATTGTCGGCGGCGGACCCCCCAAAGACGGTATTCCACCCATAGATAATCCTAAATTTGTTTCCATTGCGGATGCCAGCAAATTTTTAAATGACAGCGAACCTGGTATTGCTCTTGATGTTAACGGCACAGCACGATTTTATCCTTTTCAAATTTTGGTTTGGCACGAGATCGTCAACGACACCATAAATGGCCAGCGCGTGCTAGTAACATATTGCCCGCTTTGCCTCTCCGGCATTGTGTTTGATCCGGTAGTGCGTGGCGAACGTGTGGAGTTTGGCACGTCCGGCAAACTATGGAATTCCAATCTGGTAATGTATGACCGTAAAACCGATTCGCTCTGGTCGCAAATCCTCGGCGAAGCGATTGTCGGCGAGACGACCGGTACACAGCTTAAAGTTCTGCCTTCGGACATGATCCGATTCGGTGAATTCAAAACACAGCATCTGAAAGGGACGGTCCTCTCTCGTGACACCGGAGCAACGCGCTTCTACGGACAAGATCCTTATGGCGATTACTACACTACCCCGGGCACCTACTTCCCGATTGGCAAAAAAGATGACCGCTTGGGAGATAAAGATTTTATTCTCGGAATTGTGGTGAATGGCAAAGCGAAGGCGTATCTACCGGATGCAGTGAAAAAGGCCGGTGAGGTTACCGATCAGTTCGAGGGTAAAACGATCATTGCACGGCATGAGAAAGAAATTGATGCTGTTCGGCTTTTTGAGAAAAAAGCCGACGGTACGGTCGAGCGCATCAATCCATTCGGAGCGTTTTGGTTTTCTTGGGTCGCTGCACATCCGGACACGAAGTTGCTAAAATAGAAAGGTCGAATTATGAAACAATTTAATCAAAAAATATGAACGACAAAAATCACAAAAATACTTGTATGGCATGCACCTGCCCATGCGAAATACACAAAGAGCATAACCATCCAGCAGAGGGCAGTGAGAAACCCGCGGCCAAAGTGTGTCAAATGTGCGGTCACGAACACAAAGCGGACGGTTCATGCGACTGCGGCTGCAAGTAGTTAGAGAGATATGAAGATTTTAGTTATCATTATCGGCATTTTGATTGTCGGAGGCATTGGCTGGCTGGTAATCTCCAGCCGTAATACCACCGACAGTCTATCACGGACACAATCAGAAAGCGTCCCTGATTTTGCTCTGCAGGATTATGAGGGCAAGACCGTAAAGCTTTCTGATTTTAAGGGCAAGCCGATGGTGATAAATTCTTGGGCGGCGTGGTGTCCGTTCTGCCGCAAAGAGCTAGTCGATTTCGCTGTGGCTCAAAAAGAGTTTGGCGATACAGTGGCGATTATAGCCATAGACCGAGCAGAGACTCGCGACATTGCAAAGAAATATACCGACGAGCTTGGTGTTACCGGAGATATGGCATTCCTCATTGATCCTTCAGATAGCTTCTACCAATCCATCGCCGGTTTCTCGATGCCCGAAACAATCTTTGTCGATAAGAACGGTGCAATCATATTCCATAAACGAGGCCCTATGGATTTGAGCGAGATACGCGAAAGAGTCCAGCAACTTTTACAGTAACCAGCTTATGAAGACATCGGTAAAATCAATTTTGAAAATAACCGGCATACCCGTTGTCGTTGCTTCTCTTTGCTGTCTGACGCCGGTAATCATCGTCCTCTTCGGGCTCGGATCGGTTTCGCTCGCAGCTTCTCTTGCCGATACGCTCTATGGCACATATGCATGGGCTTTCCGAATTGCTGGGCTCGCGCTTCTTGTGCTATCGCTTGTTTGGTATCTAAGGCGCGAGAAAGGAATCTGTACCATTGATGAGGCGAAGAGGCGCAGGAATGAAATTTTAAACATCGTCGGCATTGTGCTCACCGTGGGGGTTGTTGGTTATTTTGTGTGGTTATACGTCGTAGTCGAATATGCCGGTAAACTACTCAACATCTGGTCATAATTATGAAATTGATCTTTGTTTACAATTCAGACGACACTGTATTATCTCTCATCAAAGACACAGCCCACAAGATGGTCTCCCCGAATACCTATCCGTGCAATTTATGCCGGATCACCTACCCGGGCGTAAGTATGCGGGAAGATTGGCAAAAATTTATACAATCGTTGCCGCACGAAGTTCTCTTTCTCCATCGCAATGAGTTTCATAAACAGTATCCGAATAAAAAGAATACCCGGCTTCCGGCCGCATTCACCGAAAATCCTACCGGACTGAACCTTTTCATTCCTCATAGCGAAATCAACAAAGCTAAGGATGTGAAAGATTTAATTGAGACCGTAAAACGTTTTCTTCCAAAATAACAAATATGTGGTCAACATAGCAAAGACTCAAAATAAAGAACTGTACCACTGCGAAGAATGCGGATTGAAATATGAAAGCAAGGAAACCGCGGAGAAATGTCAGGCATGGTGCAGTGAACACAAAAGCTGCAATCTTGATTTGATTAAATTTGCCGTAAAAGATGATGCTCCTGAAAGCACCAACAACTAACCCAAAAAACTTTATGGAAATCGACCATTCACAAATCAAAGAACTGGAATACAATGAGATCACCGACGGCATCTACATTGGCACAAACCAGTGCTGCCAGACGCATTTCGATGAGAAGCTAAAAAAGGAAGGTATCACTGCCGACATTTCATTGGAGAAAGACCGGCTCGACGCTCCGTTTGGCGTAGATTTTTATATTTGGATGCCGGTGCAGAATCATATCGCACCTAAGCACGATCAGCTAGAGTTCGGGGTTTCAATACTTGAAAAGCTGGTGGCAATGGGAAAGAAAGTATATGTGCACTGCAAGAACGGCCATGGCAGAGCGCCAACACTCGTTGCCGCATATCTTATCAAGAAAGGCAAAAGTCCGACAGAAGCCGAGGCGTTTATAAAATCACAGCGTCCCTCGATGCATCTGGAAGATGTGCAACGCCAAGCGCTTGTGGATTTTAGCAAAATGAATTCGACAAGCTCACCACAAGCATAACTATGGATTTATCACTCATCATTCCGGCATTTATAGCAGGCATTCTCACGTTTCTCGCGCCGTGCACCTTGCCGCTCGTGCCCGGTTATTTGGGATTTATCAGCGGAGTGTCTGCCAATGACCTGCAAGACCCAACGAAAGCAAAGATTGCCAGAAAAAAAATCTTTTTGAACGGTCTCCTGTTCGTTATCGGATTTAGTTTTATTTTCATACTGCTTGGCAGTCTTTTTGGTCTTGGTGGCGCCGCACTTGCGGAGTACCGGATTTGGCTCTCGCGGACCGGCGGCATATTCGTCATCTTTTTCGGTCTCTTTATGATGGGCATCTTAAAGATCCCTTTTTTGAATTTTGAAAAACGCGTGGGAAGTATCAAAGCCTTAAAACCCGGCAATCCGGTAAGCTCCCTCATCTTTGGAGCCACGTTCGCTTTTGGTTGGACGCCATGTGTCGGACCTATTTTGGGCTCAATTCTCACACTGGCCGCTTCTTCGGCTACGGTCGGTCAAGGAGCTTTTCTTTTGGCGGTCTTTTCGCTCGGCCTCGCCGTACCTTTTTTAATCATCGCGGCCAGCATAGGATCTGCCTCTGTGTATCTCGCAAAGATAAGCAAATATCTCAACGTGATTTCGGTGATTGGCGGAGTATTCCTTGTATTCCTCGGTATCTTGCTTCTCACCAACAAGCTCGGTGTTTGGATCGCCTATTTTTACCAATGGTTCGATTTCATTAACTACGAAAGTCTCTTAGATTATTTGTAGTCCCTTTTCGCAATGAGTCTGTCTTCGCGGCGAGGGCGCGGTGGAAGGTGTGGGGGTCTCATCCCTTTGGGAGATCTTCCCGTAGGGAGAGAATTCCGTCGCGCCCGAGCGAAAATCAGTAGCCCCGCCGCCTACTCGTTCAGAGCATAGCCAAGCAAAATACCCTTTTTCTTATATAGAAGAATTTTTTGGTGGCGCAGGCAAAAGAAAAATCGTAAAGTTTAATTCTGGAGCGGGTAAGGAGAGTCGAACTCCTCGTATGGAACTTGGCCCCGCAAATATTTTGCTTCGTTTATTACTGGAGCGAGTGAAGGGAATCGAACCCTCGTATCTAGCTTGGGAAGCTAGCGTACTGCCACTGTACTACACTCGCAAAAAATTGAGCGGGATTGCATTTTGTAGCTTCGCTCACGCTTCAGACAAAATGGGAAGAAAGTCGCATAATACCGATATACTATACCCGCAACACTATTCTTTATACGTAAAAAATCTCCAGACGCTGTAGAAAATGATAAATGCTACAATCGCTATATACAGGAGATATTTTTCATTGAATATTTCCGCCTGATCCAATGAATAGCTTAGAAATGTCCCTCCGCCGACGGTTGCTGTAACCCATACCAGTGCGCCAACGATATCATACTGGATGAATTTTTTCCACGGCATCTTAAGAGCGCCGGCAAGGAATGGTACGGCGAACCGAGCTCCGATGAAAAACCTTCCGAACAGCACGGCGCGCTCATCATATTCGTTGAAGAATCTTTTTCCCGCTCTCAAGAGCCGCCGCCAGTAGCGACCACGCTTTGCGACGAGTTCAAGAAATCCCTCTCCTTTTTTATATCCAATGAGATAGCCAAGGATATCCCCGCCAATAATCCCCAGTATTGATGTAAAAAATACCCCCCAAAAGCTCCCAATCCCCAAAAAAACAAGGTATCCCGCTGAAAAAAGAAGGATTTCTTCCGGAAGTATCGGAATCATTCCTCCCGCGACAAGAACGAGGAAATAGAACGTATATGAGAAGAAGATGACAAAAATATCGAATATGGCGTCGATGAACATACTTCTTTTAAAGACCGCTTAATTTCCGAATGAATAACTCCTTCAAGGTATCGGGATTTGACCGGCCCCGAAGCTCTTTCATCGCCTGCCCTATCAGGAATTGAAGCGCTGGCGTTTTCCCCGCCCTGTAATCCGCCGCCGGCTTTTCAAACGACGTGATGACTTTTTCAACGACGCGCTCGATTTCTCCGGTATCGCTCGATACCCCAAGATTCTTTTCTTTCACGATTGAAGACGCCACTCCTCCCGTCTGGAACATTTCGCGAAGCACCCCTTTCGCGACAGCGGATGTGATATGCCCCGATATCAACAACGAGATGAGTTCGGCGAAATTCTTCGGAGATATCCGAGTATCGTCGATTGACGCGCTCGCTTCATTCAAAAGATTCGCAAGATCGGAGGTGAGATAATTCACGAGGAGCTGAGCGCCCACTTTCTTCTTGTCGCTTGAGGCATCAGCGAGTGCCGCTGTAAGCTCTGAAAGCGACTGCTCGAAGAACGATGCCTTCCTCGTATCGGAGATGATGCTTTCAACGCTTGCGCCGGAAAGCGCGTATTCTTTTTCAAAGCGCTCGCGCTTCGCCGCCGGAAGCTCGGGGAGCGACTTCAGAACTTCTTCAATCATCTGGTATGTAAACTTTAAAGGAGGGAGATCGGGCTCCGGAAAATAGCGATAGTCGTTTGCCTCCTCTTTTTTCCGCTGGCTTACCGTGATCTCTTTTTCATCATCCCATCCGCGCGTCTCATGCGCGACTTTTCCGCCGTCATCAAGAATTTTTGACTGGCGCTCCGTTTCATATCGGATCGCCTTTTCAACCGCCCTGAAAGAGTTGATGTTCTTCACTTCAACTTTTGTCCCATACGGCTCGTCCGGCCTATGCACGCTCACATTCGCCTCAATGCGCATCTCTCCCTTTTCCATATCGGCGTTTGAGACGCCGGTATAGCGAAGAAGCTTCTGAAGCTCTTCGGCAAACGCCCGCGCCTCTTCAGCAGTCCGAACATCGGGCTCGGTCACAAGCTCCATCAGAGGAACGCCGGCGCGGTTGTAGTCCACAAGCGTGTCGTTCTTTTCATGGACGAGGCGCCCGGCATCTTCTTCCAGGTGAATGCGCGTGAGGCGCACTTGGCGGTTCATGCCGGGCACATCCAAATACCCGCCTTGGATAATCGGGTGCTTGTATTGCGAAATTTGATAGCCCTTCGGGAGATCGGGGTAGAAGTACTGCTTCCTATCAAACTGTGAAAACTCGGAAATCTCCCCGTGCATCGCGAGGCCAATCTTCATCACCTTTTTCACCGCCTCCGCGTTGATGACAGGAAGAGTCCCCGGGTGCCCCATGCAAATTGGGCAGATATTAATATTCGGATGGCGCTCATTCGGATCGTTCTTCGAGTCGCAGAACATCTTTGTCTTTGTGTTCAGCTCGGAATGGACTTCCAATCCAACAACAATTTCATACGTACTCATGCATGTTACTATATCAAAAAAAAGCCCATAAAAAAAGCTCTGGCATTGAATATACCAGAGTTTCATGAGTCATGCTTTTTCTCCAATTGATCGAGATACTCCTTGTGGGCATAACCGCATATCGCAGCCATTCCTTGAATGACTTTTTCATCTATCTCGATGTATGGGAGAGGATGATCGGCCGCTTCCGCACTAAGACAGGAAATAAGAACTACTTCAAAGCCCCCCTCCTCTAACCGCTTCTTTAAAAAATCACCGCGGACAAAGTTGCTTTTAGCAAAATACAGCCTAATGGTCTTCCCCATCGACGATCTCCTTTCAAGAGTATGGGTATTGGTATAAAAGTCCTACTTCTTCAAATGCCAGTATCGGCGCCTCTGCAAAAGCATATTAGGATATCCG
>JBBUDR010000070.1:0-3034 GCA_038057195.1 Patescibacteria group bacterium | reverse complement strand
AAGCAAAAAGTCCTTATTTTAAGCACTTTCAAGGGTATTCCCGTCTCAAAACTCTCCTTATTCAGAAGGGAACTTCGGAAGATCGGCGGAGAATTCAAAGTTATTCGAAAAACTCTTCTTCAGCGTGCATTGAAGGAAAAGAACATCAATCTGGATGCGCTCGGCATGGCGGGAGAAATCGGGACGATCTTTGGATATGAAAATGAGGTTGATCCGGCAAAGAGCGCGGTGAAGTTCGGAAAAGAAAACAAGACATTCCAGATTCTCGCCGGAATCCTTGGAGAGTCGATCATGAAGGGCGAAGAGATCATCGCGTTGGCAAAGCTCCCAACGAGAGAACAGCTTCTCGGGAAGCTCGTTGGAGTTCTCCAGTCCCCTATTGCGTGTTTTCAGGGGGTACTCACGGGGAATATCCGCGGATTCGCGCAGGTCTTGAATCAAATAGCAATCAGTAAAAAATAATTTATAATCAAAACAGCAGGTAGAGCTTCGAATGGCAATACATATAGCAATTCGCAGAGCATCTGTGGTTTAAAGAAAAAACATGGACAAGAAAGATGTTCCGTCAAAGTTCAAGGATATCGTCGAAACCGTCGAGAAGATGAGCGTTTTGGATCTCTCGGAGCTTGTAAAAGTTCTTGAAGAACGATTTGGAGTGTCAGCCGCAATGCCAATGGCGGTAGCCGCCACTCCGGCAGCCGGCGGAGACGCAGCTGAAGAGAAGGAAGAAAAAACCTCGTTTGCTGTTGAATTGACCGCGGGGGGTGATCAAAAAATCCAAGTCATTAAGGTTCTTCGGGAAGTGACGACGCTTGGGTTGAAGGAGGCGAAAGACCTCGTTGACGGAGCGCCGAAAGTCGTGAAGGAAGGCGTTTCAAAAGATGAAGCGGCAGAGATGAAAAAGAAATTGGAAGCCGCAGGAGCAAAAGTAACAATCAAGTAACGGCTCAATTGTACTCGAAAAAATCCCGCCCTTGTATAGGGGCGGGATTTTTTGTATAAGAGATACATGGAAAGAATCCTCGATATCCTATTCGGGTCGCCGGAAAAAGCAAAGGTTTTAAAGGTTTTTTTTCGAAATCCGGAAGCGTTTTTTTCCATTGAAGATATCCAAAAGAATACCAAGCTCACAAAGGCAAAGATTCAAAGGGAAATCACTGCTCTTTTGAAGATCGGCGCAATAACAAAAGAAGTGAAGATTGAGTCAATTCTCGGGCTACAAAAGAATAAAAAGCCTCAGAAAATCAATGTTTTTAAGGTAAATCCAGCATTCCCGCTTTCGGAAGAATTGAAAAATCTCGTGATGAAGCTTGTTCCTCTCGCAAACAAGTCGATTGGAGACAAGATAAAAAATTTAGGACAGGTGAAGCTCGCTCTCGTATCCGGATTTTTTTTGAATTATCCCGCATCCCGGATAGACCTTCTCATTGTCGGAGATCGGATGGACCGGCGAAAGATGTCGAATTTTCTTTCGCGCGTGGAAACAGAGACCGGGAAATCAATCCGCTATGTCGTTATGAGCTCGGATGAGTTTCAGTACCGGGTAGGGATGTTCGACCGCTTTCTGAAGGATATTCTGGAACTCCCCCATCAGAAGCTCATCAACAAGATTAATCTCTAAATACTATTTTCTCAGAAACGCCACCCTCTATGAGGGTGGTTTTTCTTTTTCAAGTTAATTTGATACACTACACAAGTCTTTTGGGCGCTTAGTTCAGCTCCGACGCTTTGGTCGGAGTCCCGACCTCTTATAGAGCGTCGGGATGGTAGAATCAGCTTTAAAATGTTTTTGGGCGCTTAGTTCAGTGGTAGAACGCTCGATTCACATTCGAGAGCTCACAGGTTCGATCCCTGTAGCGCCCACTCTATGGCTCAAATATCAAAACAGCATGTCACCCCTATTCTTTTCAAGTCATACATCAGTATGATTCGGAATAGCGCCGGGTCGCGCATGTTTCAGCATGCATATGCGTCGGTAAATGGCAGGAACGTTGATATTTTAAAGAGCGGTGATTTATCCTGTGCCTTCTTTGTATCTTCTATTCTTGCCTTATTTCATCCATTTCAATTAATCAAGGATCCTCCGCACTCCACTGTTGCAGGAACCATCAAGGATATGAAGCGGATGGGATGGAAAGAAGCAAAGAAATTGAAGCCTGGGAGCATTATTCTCTGGGAAAGCTTGGCAAAAAATGGCCATGTGAAATCAGGCAATAAGCATCTCGGCTTTTATATCGGAGGCAATAAGGCAGTCAGCAACAGCTCAAAGGCAAAAACCCCAATTATCCACCATGTTACTTTTGGGCAAATAAAGGGAAAGCCAGTACGCCGAATTGAGGGAATTTTCTGGAACAAAAAGCTAGAGTCGTAATGTCCTTTATGTCCCTTATAAGTTTAAAGGACATGAGATATGTAAATCTGTAGGTATCATTGTTTCAATCGAAACACTTCATGGCAAAAAAGATAGGAAACAAAGCTATTGGAGAATTCGGAGAAGATTATGCCGAAGCATATTTAAAAAAAGAAGGATATACGATACTCGGAAGAAATTTTAGAAAGCCATTCGGAGAGATTGATATTATTGCCAAGCGCGGAAGTGATCTCATCTTTATTGAAGTCAAAACAAGCGTATACTATGCGAATAGTTCGTTCTCTCCTGAATTTCGAGTGAATAAAGATAAATTGAGAAAGTTAAAGAATATCTGCGAGTTTTATCTTCTTGAAAATATGTTTCAATCGAAACAAAATTGGCAAGTAGATGTTATTTCTGTACTGTTGTTTGAAGATGGAAGTTTAAAAAATATCAATCATTTTAAAAATGTTGAGTTTAATTAATGAAAGTAATGTTTCGATTGAAACATATTTATTAGTTTCAAATTTGAAACATTTAAAAATAGGGAATAGATAGTTAAAATTAAGGTTTAGTTGTTTCGATTGAAACAATAATCTCGGGCCGTAGTATACCGGTAGTACGTCTGCTTTGGGAGCAGATAGACTGGGTTCGATTCCCAGCGGCCCGACTGAACGAAGTGAA
>JBBUDR010000069.1:1263-3404 GCA_038057195.1 Patescibacteria group bacterium | reverse complement strand
GCCGCACTCGAAATGCGGTATACCCGTAAGGGTATCGGAGGTTCGAATCCTCCCGTCTCCGCAGAGCGGAATCTCGCACCTGCGTGCGAGATGTGAGGATGAGAAGGCCGGAACGATATGCGCAAAGCGCATCGTGAGGCGCGGGCTGAGAGAAATTTCCGCCAGGAAATTTACTTGTAGCCGAATCCTCCCGTCTCCGCAGAGAAATTACATTATGAATAGTCAGTATCTTTTTTTTATTTTTGGAGGAGTTGCCGTGCTTCTGTTTTCAGTTCTCGGCTATTTCACATACGACCTTAAAAAGAAGTGGCGCACGATCTTCGGAAAAGCGAATACCAGCAACGAGCTCCTCGCCGAAATCCTGAAGTTCTGCAAAACAACCGAGGACTTGAGTGTTGAAACCGAGAAACGGCTTTCCGATCTTGAAGCGATCGGGGAGAAGAGCGTGCAGAAGGTCGGGTTCATCCGATTCAACCCGTTTTCAGAAACCGGAGGAGACAACAGCTTTGCCCTGACACTCCTCGACAAGGAGAATAACGGCGTCATCATTTCAAGTTTATACACGAGAGAAAGCGTGCGGGCATACGGAAAGCGGATAGAATCCGGCAAACCGAAGCAGCCGCTATCGGAAGAAGAAACGGCATCCCTTAAGCAGGCAATGGGAGAGTAGTAATCACATGGCAACAAAAACCCTAAAAAAAGAAATAATCTCAAAAATTACCCGACCTCCAATTGTCGTCGTCGTCGGGCATATTGACCATGGAAAAACGACTCTCCTTGATACCATTCGGAAGACGAAGATAGCCGAAAAGGAGTCTGGAGGAATCACCCAGCATATCGGCGCATACGAAATCGCGCATAACGGAAAAGAAATTACATTCATTGATACGCCAGGACACGAGGCATTCTCAAAAATGCGTTCGCGGGGAGCATCTGTTGCTGACATCGGGATTTTGGTCGTCGCGGCGGACGAAGGAGTAAAGCCGCAGACAAAAGAGGCGATCGCCATTCTTCTAGAAACTGGCATTCCGTTCATTGTCGCAATCAATAAGATAGACAAGCCCGAAGCAAATTCCGAACGGGTCAAAAAAGAGCTCGCCGAAAACAATATTCTTCTTGAGTCATGGGGAGGAAAAATCCCATCAGTGGAAATTTCCGCAAAACAGGGAAAGAATTTGGATACTCTCTTGGAACTCATCCTTTTGACCGCGGAGGTGGAAGAATTGGAAGCTCATACGGGACCTACAAAAGGCGTTGTCATTGAATCTCACCGTGACAAGCAGCGCGGAAACACAGCGACCATCCTCATTCTCGACGGGAACTTCAAGCGGGGAGA
The DNA here is from genome assembly GCA_038057195.1 of Patescibacteria group bacterium. Classification (GTDB taxonomy): domain Bacteria; phylum Patescibacteriota; class Minisyncoccia; order Sungbacterales; family JBBTQR01; genus JBBUDR01. The sequence continues at coordinate 2,068 of JBBUDR010000069.1, read as the reverse complement.
TTATTTTTCAAACGGAGCGACCATTGAGCCGGTAAAAATCCTTGAGGATTTTCTCGGAGCGGCGATTCAGGAAGCGCACTATTCAATGCCTGTACGCATTTCAAGCCTCTCCATTCTCCCCGAGGTCGGAGAAGAAATCGGAATCTTTGCAGATAAAAAAGATGCCGAGGCATTCGGAGCTGAAAATAAAAATGATAAAAAAGAAAAAACAGAGCGCGCGTCTCCGGAAGAAAAACCGACGCTCTTCATCGTTTTAAAATCGGATGTTTCAGGATCAAAAGAAGCGATAGAGGGAGCGCTTGAAAAGCTCCAGTATCCGGAAGTTGGAAATGTGTTTTTGAAAAATGAAGTCGGTGATGTTTCCGAAGCCGACATAAAGACAGCGGCCGTCGCCCCACACAGTATCATCGCCGCGTTCAAAGTGAAGGTCCCGGGCCCCTTAAAAGAAAAAGCTGATCGAATGAGCGTAAAAATAATCCAGAGCGACATCATCTATGACCTCATCGAGCAGATAAAAAAGGAAATGTCATTTCTCGTCATAGCGGAGATCGTGCGAACCGATACGGGACGCGCAAAGATTCTCGCTCTCTTTAAAAAGCTCGAGGGGAAGCAGATCATCGGCGGAAAAGTGACGGCAGGAAAGATCATAAAAGGCGGAATGTGCGAAATCAAGAGGGGAGAAGCAACACTCGGAATCGGCAAAATAAAAGAGCTCCAGCACCTCAAGAAAGCGGTTGATGAAGTGAAGGAAGGGCTTGAATTCGGCGCGATGATTGAAACCCCGGCTGAACTTTTTGAAGGGGAC
>JBBUDR010000069.1:0-1163 GCA_038057195.1 Patescibacteria group bacterium | reverse complement strand
CATGGCTGAAGACAGACGAAGAGAAAAGGTTGATATCCTCATACGCGAAGAGGTCGCCTCCATCATCAATAAGGAGCTTTTGTTCCCCAAAGGAGTGCTTGTCACGGTCACTAGAATTGTGAGCTCTCATGATCTCTATTACGCGGACGCGTTCATCTCGGTGTTCCCTAAGAAAGAGGCGGAAGTGCTCGCCCTCCTCAACAAGAAAGTTTCATTTATCCAGGGAACTCTCAATAAGCGATTGAAGATGAGGCCCGTACCTCGGCTTCAATTTAAAATAGACGAAGAAGAGAAAAAAAGGGAACGCATTGAAAAATTGATAGCAAAATCCGAAGAGGAGTCAAAAGAAGTGGCTTCCTAACACTATGGAACACGAAACGGACAAAGAAAAAAATGAAAAAGATCTCTCATCTCTATTCAGAAACGCACTGGAAGAAATAGGCGCGGCTCGGAAAATCCTCCTCATCACGCATGAGAACCCAGACGCTGACGGTGTTTCGTCAATGCTCGCCCTCGGACTCTGGCTTCGGCGAATAGACAAGGAAGTATACCTCTATACCATTGATGAGTTCCCGGAATATCTTCGCGAACTCCCCGGAAGCGAGCGTATTACACACGTGCTCCCTGATGAAAAAATAGACGTCATCATCGGCTTTGATTATGGAGACTGGAAGCGTATGCGCATCGATGAATTCTTGGAACATCAAGGAGAAGCGCTCACAATCACATTTGACCATCATCCTTTCGACAAACAAAAAGGGGATATCGTCATTGTGGATACGGCATCCTCGTCAACCGCCGAGCTTGTTTATGACTTTCTTCTGCATTCCGGAGTGACGCTCGATGCGAATATCGCAACATGCCTTGCCGCGGGCATATTGGCGGACACCGGAGGTTTCATTCACGCAAACACATCGGCAAAAACCCTTCACACGATCGCCGATCTTGTCGCAACTGGCGTGAACCTGCGAACCGTGTGGGATATGTTGACACATAAAAAAGATGTAAAAAATATGGCGCTTATCGGAGAAGCGGTTCTTCGAACAGAAAAAAACGGCGACATTCTCATTTCATCCGCAAAAAAAGAGCACTATGAAAAATATGGAGCAGAAAAAGAAGATCTTTCCGGATTCATTCAACTTTTGATGAAAAATGAAGACGCG
>JBBUDR010000068.1:0-2439 GCA_038057195.1 Patescibacteria group bacterium | reverse complement strand
ATTCCCCTCAACTTGATGAGCCGATGTCGCCGAACCCCAATAAAAATCTTTTGAAAAGTTTGACATATGAATAGGAATATTCTAAGACAAATAGAGGCACATTAACAGAATGGAGGTGATGTTATGGCTGGCAGCAGGGTTGTCATCGGCCTTTCATTCGGGTATGGAGAAAAAGACGCGCTCGGAAGATCAAACCGAATGCTCATTGAGGGATTTCGGAAGCATCATCCTGTCATCTTCGACAATACTCCGATGCTTCTCCAGGAAGAGTTGTATGAGTGCGTAAAAGACTTTCCGATGGTTCGGGTCGAGCTCATCATACACGCCAATAGAGATGGGACATACCTGGATACGGAAACGGTGCTTCGGAAAGCCGTGGGATTTGCAAAGCGACATAGCTATACCGAAGTCCTCATTCTCGCCCATCCATTCCTCCATCGATGGTACACCGTTCAGAAGGCGAGAGCTATTGCCGGAGGGAGTATGAAAATAAAAGCTCTCAAAACCGGATGGGTTCCTTTCGACAGTAAGTCTCATCAGTGGTGGACCCGAAGCCCCCTTCATCTTCTCGCATATGTGCTCCGCACTGCTTTCACTGGACGCCACGGACCGTAACCCCGTCCCGCAATTATGCGGGACGGATTTTTTATTACGCCTAGCGAGGAGCAACATGTGAGCCTTGCTCATATTTTGTCCGAGCGACGGCGGAACAAAGAGTTTAATATCCCGCAGCTCTGCTGCGGAACAAGAGTCCAGAGCTCTGCTCTGGGGTATAACACCCTTTATTGCATCGAGTGAAAAGCAAAGTTATATGTGCTTCTTTTTCCACTCCTCTACTTTCTTATGATCTCCCGATAGAAGAACCGGGGGAACTTTGTATGTTTTCTTTTTAAATTCAAATACTTCTGGACGCGTATACACAGGCATTCCGATGCCGTGCCGCTTTTCTTCCAGCGACTCGGCTTTCCCGAGAAAGCCCGGGATATGTCGGGAGACCGCGTCAATCATGATCATCGCGGGAAGCTCTCCGCCGGTCAGTACATAGGGACCGATTGAAAACTCCTCTAGCGCCAAGCCGAGATCTTTCGCGATTTTTTTCACCCGCTCGTCCACGCCCTCATAGTGCCCCGCAATCATCACGATCCTCTCTTCCTTTTCCGCAAATGACCGTGCGATTTTCTGCGTGAACTGCTTGCCCGATGGAGCGAAGAGAATAATCTTCGTCTTTTTTTTCAAGCGAAGCCCGGTAGAGCTACTTCGTGATTCTACTGGGCGAAGCTTTGAAAGAACTTTTGCCAGCGGCTCGATTTTAAATACCATCCCCGGACCTCCGGCATACGGCCGGTCATCGACTTTTTTCCGCTCGCCTATGGCAAAATCCCGAAGATTATGGATTGAAATATTCACGAGCTTTTTTTCGCGGGCGCGCTTCATCATCGAGGCATCGAGCCACGACGTAAACATCTCTGGAAAAATCGTAATAACATCAAAATGCATATGATTTTACGAAGCAAAGCGAGGAAAATCACTTCGGAATGGAGACTGTATACTGATACTATGCAGTCTCTATTCCGAAGATTCCTTATCTTATTTTATACTTTGCAGGCTCTATTCCGAAGATTCCATATATTATTGCAAACATCTTTCTTCTAAACAAAAACCCCGCATCGCGGGGTTTTTGTATGTTTGTTTAAAGTTTCAAGTCGCCGATGACATCATCCATTCCTCGATCCTTCACTTCATGATTCGGATCTTCAGCCTCATTCATCGACTCGTTTGCTTCGCTGTTGTAGCGAGGACCCCTTCCTCCTTCGGGCTCCGCGATTTTCAGATTTACCCGCGCGTTATTCTTCAATCCAACGACGCGGAGAAGCGACCGAATTGCTTTTGCGGTATTCCCCTGCCGGCCGATGATTTGCCCCATATCCACCGGATTCACCAAAAGCGTAAGAAGAACCCCCATCTCGTCCACTTTACGGTCGACTTTGACGTCAGCCGGATTGTCGACGAGCGACTTCACCAAATACTCGAGAATTCCTGGTCTGGCACTGCTGTATTCATATCTGACCATTCCTTCGGCCTATAATTGCACGCGCTTCCGACGGACCCACCTGCCCTTACATCCGAATTCATTATCCACTTCCTACCTGATTATCAATACCTGTATTATTCGCTATTTTGGAAGAAAGTCAATTTACTTCGCCTTCTTTTCCTTCTTCTGCTTTGCCTTATGTATCTTGACTCCTTCAATGACTTTTTTATCAATCAAAAGATTATGCACACGCGGAGACGCCTGCGCGCCCTTTGAAATCCAATATTTAATCCTATCATTCTTCAGGATCGTTGCTTTTGTTTTCGGATAGTACGAGCCGACGACTTCGAGTTCTCCCGACTTCGGCTTTGACCGCTTTTCGGTGACGACAACTCGGAATGCCGGAT
>JBBUDR010000067.1:0-2292 GCA_038057195.1 Patescibacteria group bacterium | reverse complement strand
TGACGGCAAAAAATCCTATCATCAGCGGCTCAAGTATCAACCATAGTTGAAAGAGATGTGCGCCCGTTCCTTCATCTTTCTCTCGGACAATGCCGAAGATACTAATGTGAATAATGAGATACGCAAAAAAGATAAGTGGAATTACTATGGGAATCCAAGCGCTGGACTTTTTTATTATTGAATTCATATATGTATATCGCCAGACTGTACATTTGTTCCGGGGTTATTTTCCATCTACCATTCACAGCGGAGGCGAGAGGATTCGAACCTCTGATACCCGTAAAGGTATACAGTCTTTCCAGGACTGCGCACTCGACCGCTATGCGACGCCTCCGCTGTGAATACTAATGTTGTAAATAACTCGTTCTATTATATATACTAGTTACCTATTCGCACGAATTAGCCGATATAAGGCCGATATAAGAAGAAGCCGATATAAGAAGGGGGTATATTAATATATTACACTCTTAATGATTCTAATGCCTTGATACGCTCTTCAATCGGCGGGTGTGTCATGAAGAGCTTTACAAGAAACGAAGTTTTGTCGTTTTTTTTATCTCCACGGAACGGATTTTCAAAAAATAAATGAGCCGTCGCTTCCGTCGCCTTCTTCATCGGCTCGGCGTTTGAAATCTTTTTTAACGCGCTGATGAGCCCCTCCGGATAGCGCGTCAGTAGCGCGCCTGATGCGTCGGCGAGGAATTCGCGCCGCCTTGAAACTGCGAGCTGAATGAGAGTTGCAATAATCGGCGAGAGAATCATGAGCACGATGCCGACAATTAAAAGAATTCCTTGGATTTGGTTTCCTCCCCTGTCATTGTCCCGATTCCGTAATCCGCCCCACATCATGGAGCGCATAAAAAAGTCCGAGGCGATTGAGATGAGCCCGACGAGAACGACGACAACAGTTGAGACGAGCATATCCTTGTTCCCGATATGCGAAAGCTCGTGGGCAAGAACGCCTTCAAGCTCCGAGCGGTCCAAACGGCTTAAAAGCCCTTCCGTGACGGCTACAACAGCATGCTCTGCGTTCCTGCCGGTCGCAAAGGCGTTTGGAGAGCTTTCCGGGATGATATAGACTCGGGGCATTGGAAGTCCCGCCGAAATCGCTAAATTCTCAACAATACGCAAAAGCTCGGGGTTATCCCGCATCGTCACCTCTTTCGCCTTATACATCGAAAGAACGAGCTTATCGGACCACCAATAGCTTCCAATGCTCATGAAGACGCTCACTCCGGTCGCGATATACAAAATTCCGGGATTGCCGTACATCTGCGAAAAAAACCACCCAAGTCCAATGATAAGGACGAGAAATGAGGTGATGAGAAGCCATGTTCGGACAATATTTTTTCTCTGTTCTGTGTAAAGCGTCATACTGTGAAATGCTTTTTACGAGACTTTACCATAGCATTTTTAGGGCTGATTTTCAAAAAAAACATCCCGGCGGGGCGGGATGGAGTTCGGCACATTAGGCTTATGCTTGGAGAATGCAGTTTGCGCACGTCAGAACTTGCTGGTACAAATCCCGTAGCTTTTGGAAAGAGTCATGAGTGGACATTTTTCGTATGGTTTCTTCCGTGCTTATATCCTCATGCCTCGACCCGAGGATTCCCAAAACTTCCTCCCGTATCGCCGGCCAGTCTTTCTGTCCTGACTTGGTGAGTCTCTTCGGGTGGTTGTCGATGATGATGATCATATCCAGGGTCTCGTTCGTGAAAGTCCACAGCGCTTGCATCGGAGGAGAAAGCTCCTTGAATTGAATACTCTTCAGGAGAGAAGGCTTTGCGCACCCGAATCCGGAAAGGACGATGAGAAGGGGAAAAAGAATGATGATATTCTTTACTTTCATCGGGTGCCTCCTTTCGGTTGCGTGCCCCATATATGTCAGAGATCTATTCTTTCTTTGTACTCCATTTCGGAAAAGAAGCAATGGGAATTGTGGATATGTTTTGCTATCATATAAGTATGTCTTCTGTAGCCATAAGGACCGTAGTCATGATTGCAATCCTCGCCCTCGCGGGTTTTTTTGAATTTCAATACCTCTACCAAAGTCCCAAGGACGGCTATCAAGGCTATGAAAGCTATTTTTCTTCAGTTGAAAAACAAGCGGAGACCGGCACATCCTCTCCTTCTATCTCTTCAGCTGTTTCAACATCAACCGCGTCCACGACAAGCGCGAAGCCAGCGGTAAGGCAAATCATAAATCAGACAGCGATTCCCATCGTTTCTCTTCTGCCTGCAATTACTCCATCATCCACGCTTCCCACAGTTCTTCCACCAAAAGCCGTCTCT
>JBBUDR010000066.1:18299-19925 GCA_038057195.1 Patescibacteria group bacterium | reverse complement strand
GTGACGCCGTACGGAACGCTCGCTCAAGTTTTTCGTCCAACCGGAAGCGAGACGATCATCATGATTGGATGGGGCTTTATCAAAAAAAATACCGGATCATGGGTGTTCGTCGGCGGTTCCGAAGGAGGATTTTACGCCCTTCGGATGAACGGTGGAAAGTGGTATCGGGGAGCGAGAGGCGTGCCGTATACCCTTGCATCCGAACAGCATGATGGAAGGCCATGGTACGTCTTTTCCGTCGTAAACGAGAGCGGAATATCGAATAGTCTTTCAATTCCTGCTCAGTAAATACATGAGGCCACGGTGCGAACTCGCACCGTGGCAATTTTTTATTTCTGACAGAATAATATAATATGATTCGTATGAAGAAAGAACTCTTACCTCTATCTGAAAAGGCGCGATCGGTTAAACTCGGGACGTATGTCCATTATAAAAGCTCCGAGATGAAGTATGAGGTACTTGGCATCGCTCGGCATAGCGAGACCCTCGAAGAAATGGTCGTGTATAAAAAACTCTACGGCGATCACTCGGAGTGGGTGCGGCCACTTGAGATATTTTGCGGTGAAGTCAAAGTAAATGGAAAAATAATTTCGCGATTCACCTATGTCGGAGATTCATATGCAGCTATTTGATTCTTTTCTTAGCGCGCATCCCTACGTTCTGCTTCTTGTGATTGTCTGGACATTGCCATGGAAGGGGTACGCTCTCTGGAAGTCGGCGCAAAAAAATGACACGTGGTGGTTTATCGGGCTTCTCATTGTGAACACTCTCGGAGTTCTTGACATTCTCTATATTTTTATCTTTAGTAAACGAGTCATAGAAAAGAAAACATCGGAAAATCAAGCATAATAAAGAGCGATAAAAAAACAGAAACAATCCCGCATTGCGGATTGTTTTATTTTTTATAGAGAGAGTATAATAAAAGCATCATACAGAGGATTGTTCTGAAATTCTCGCCTTCTCTCGGTTTGTTTTCTGACAGGGATATGCTCTCCGATTTTCCTCTCCATCTCATTCATAGTCATTACCATAATCACGGTTGTATGACTCAAAAAAAGAAAGAGGACGGACAATTTATTAAACAAGCGCAGAAAGACCCGCAGGCATACGAATGGCTGTATAAAAAATATGCGGTGAAGCTGTATGCGTATTTCTGGCATCGCGTCAGCCATCAGAAAGAAATCGCCGAAGATCTTGTCCAAGAGACATTTGTTAAGGCGCTTGAGCATCTCTCTTCCTTTAAAGACAGGGGGTATTCGTATTTCACCTATCTTTCAAAGATTGGGCATAATCTGCTCGTAAACTATTATAAGTCGAAAAAACCGATTTCGCTTGAGCATACTCCGGAGATTTCAGTCGATTCAATGAAGGAGATAGAGCAAAGCATCGACTCCAAGGGGGTGTGGAGCGCTGTTCAAAAATTGACGAAAAATTCCCGTGAAGCGATTATTCTGCGCTACCAAAACGGGCTTTCAATACGGGAAATCGCCCGTGTGATGAAAAAAACAGAAAACGCCGTAAAACTCCTCTTAAGCCGGGCGAGAAAGCGGCTTTTACGAACACTGTCGGCAGCCGATTTCGGGAAGCTTCAAAGGCAGCACTTCGTGGCATGACACCTTTTTGCTC
>JBBUDR010000066.1:8081-18199 GCA_038057195.1 Patescibacteria group bacterium | reverse complement strand
TACGCCTTGCCGTTGATGTCGGAGGAGAAGAGCGGCAGATTATCGCCGGCATAGGAAAACGCTATACTCCGGAAGAGCTTGTCGGGAAACATATCGTCATCGTAGCGAACCTGGAACCTCGCAGCCTGATGGGCATTGAAAGCAATGGCATGGTTCTTGCGGCAAACGGAGAGGACGGCCCCGTCATTCTTATTCCGGAGAGAGGCGTTTCTCCCGGAGCCGTTATCACCTGATAAGCATATGCTAACAAAAATCCGGGCATGGAGCCCGGATTTTACGCTTTTTTTGCCGCCGTCTTTATGCATTTGGCGCATATTTTCGCGCGCATGCCGTCAGGCATTCGAGCCCATTGGAGATTGGGATATGTTCTTTTTGTTTTGGTCAGGTTATAATGCCCTCGAAGCAAGGTTCGTTTTCCTTGCATATGGGAGCCTTTTTCACAGACAGCGCAGGTTTTCATATTTGAGTGTATTCTCTGTTCCGTTTTTTCTTTCAAACGCTTCAAAGCATATCAGGAATAATTTGCATTGTCCAGCATGAATCATGGCATCGAGCTTACGCTTGTCCAAATTCTCATTCTTATATTCTCCGTCATAGTCCATGAAATTTCGCATGGATTTGCGGCGTTGGCGCTCGGCGATCCGACAGCGAAGAATGCGGGGCGCCTGACTCTAAATCCACTTCCTCATATTGATCTTTTTGGCTCAATTCTTCTTCCCGCTATTTCTCTTTTTGCGGGAGGGTTTCTTTTTGGGTGGGCAAAGCCAGTTCCTTATAATCCGTACAATTTGCGGAACCAAGAATGGGGGCCAGCGATTGTCGGAGCGGCGGGGCCTCTCTCAAATCTTCTGCTTGCATTGGGGTTTGGGCTCGTTGTCCGGTATGTCTCTCATCTTCCAAACCCATCGGATTTTCTCATAAATTTTTCATCAATCGCGTCTCTTATCGTTTTTCTCAATGTCCTTTTGGCGGTTTTTAATCTTGTGCCAATCCCTCCGCTTGACGGGTCAAAGGTGCTTTTTGCTCTTCTTCCGTACCGTTTCCGAGCCGTTCAGGGATTTTTGGAACAGTATGGGCTTCTCCTTCTCCTGTTCTTCATCTTTTTTCTCTTTCGTTTTATTCAGCCTATCATCGCGTATCTCTACGCGCTCTTTGCCGGAGCTCCTCCTTTTTAAGGCTCTTTTCTTGCCTTTTATTCTTTTTTTGTGTAGTATTTCTTTTGTTGTTCCAATCTTATACGACCCGCCCTTGGCGGGCGTTTACAAGATTGAGAACCAAGCACTTAATACATGAAGTGCTTGGTACTTAATGCGATAGTAAAAATTACTTCGCATTGAGCTCATAATTTTTAATCACATTGGTATGCCAACGATTTCACAGCTCGTTAAGCACGGGCGAAAAAAAATACGATACAAAAGTAAGGCGCCGGCTCTCCAGCGCGGCTTTAATACGCTCCAAAACAGGCCGATCAAGTTTTCCGCTCCATTCAAGCGGGGCGTATGCATCAAGGTGACAACCATGACTCCTAAGAAGCCGAACTCGGCTCTTCGAAAAGTCGCGAGAGTCCGCCTTACGAATGGAATGGAGGTGACCGCCTATATTATGGGAGAGGGACACAATCTTCAGGAACACTCTGTCGTCGTTCTTCGGGGCGGGCGCGTAAAGGACCTTCCGGGAGTTCGATATCATATTGTTCGCGGAGTGTTGGATATGGTCGGCGCAACCAGGAAGCAGGAGCGATCAAAATATGGAGCAAAGAGGCCGAAAGCGCCAAAAGCATAATATATGAGACGAAAGCATAAAATTCATCGGGAAGTTACTCCAGACGCGAAATTTGCGAATCCGACCATCGGAAAGTTCATCAATTATGTGATGGAGCGGGGGAAGAAATCCACCGCGCAGAAGATCGTGTATGATGCGTTTTCCGAAATTGAGCATAAGACCAAGCAGAACCCCTTGGAAGTCTTTGATTTGGCGATTAAAAACGCCTCTCCAATGCTCGAAATTAAGTCGCGCCGAATCGGCGGAGCGACCTATCAGGTTCCTCATGAAGTAAAGGGAGAGCGGAAACTGGCGCTTTCAATACGGTGGATTCTGACCGCGGCCCGGGGGAAAAAGGGAGCCGCGATGGCATTGAAGCTCGCCGATGAGCTTATTTCCGCTTCTAAAAACGAGGGCGCGGCAATCAAGAGAAAAATAGACACTCAAAGAATGGCCGAAGCGAATAAGGCGTTCGCTCATTTCGCCCGCTAGTTTTTTAATAGGTAAAAATCAAGATATCGCACTCATGAGGGAAGATCCAGTCGAACGTATTCGGAATATCGGCATCATCGCGCACATCGATGCGGGAAAAACAACCACCACTGAACGGGTGCTTTTTTATACTGGCGTCTCGCATAAGATAGGAGAGGTTCACGAAGGAGATACCGTCATGGACTGGATGGAGCAGGAGCGCGAGCGCGGGATTACGATTACCTCCGCAGCGACGACGGCATTTTGGAAGCGGACATACATCTCTCCCGAAGAGCATGCAAAAAAAGAGCAGGATTACCGAATTAATATTATTGATACACCCGGGCATATCGATTTCACCGTGGAAGTAAAAAGATCTCTTCGCGTTCTTGACGGCGCGGTCGTCGTGTTTGACGGCGTTGCCGGCGTTGAACCGCAGTCAGAGACGAACTGGCGCTACGCCGACGAGTATAAGGTTCCACGTCTCTGCTTCATCAACAAGCTCGACCGCATGGGAGCGTCTTTTGAGCACTCGTATAAATCCATTCTTGAGCGCCTTACCCCGAATGCGATTCCCGTCGTGGTTCCGATCGGGACGGAGGCCGACTTCAGTGGATTGATTGATCTTATTCGAATGAAGCGCGTGGTCTTCGAAGGCGAAAAGGGCGAAAAAATAAGCTATAGCGATATCCCCGAATCGGAAATTGAGCGCGCAAAGCAGTGGCGGGCAAAACTTGTGGAAAAGGTGGCGGAAGCGGATGACGATCTCACGGAAAAATACCTTGAAGGAAAGGAGTTTACAGAGCAAGAGCTCCGGACATCTATTCGAAAATCAACGCTCCTCTATAAGATTGTTCCGGTCTATACCGGCTCGTCCCTGAAGAATAAGGGCGTTCAGCTGTTTCTTGACGGCGTTATCGACTTTCTTCCATCCCCAGTTGATTTGAAGGAGGTCCATGGGATTAATGCAAAAACCGATCAAGACGAGACGCGCCAGCTGACGGACGAAGATCCGTTCACGGCGCTTGCGTTCAAGCTCCAATCCGATCCTTTCGTCGGAAAGCTGACATATTTCCGCGTTTATTCAGGGACACTGAAGGCTGGGTCATATATTTTGAACTCGGTAACGGGGAAGGAGGAGCGCGTCGGACGGATTCTCCGTATGCACGCCAACCATCGGGAAGACTTAAAGGAGATGAACTCCGGGAACATCGGCGCCATTATCGGCTTAAAGGACACACACACGGGTGACACACTCTGTGATCCGGAGCATCCGATTATTCTTGAAAAAATCATATTCCCAACCCCTGTCGTGTCCCTGAAAATCGAACCAAAGACAAAAGCCGACCAAGAGAAGATGGGCATCGCATTAAAGAGCCTAGGCGAGGAAGATCCGACATTTATCGTCAGCGGAGACTCGGAGACGGGAGAGACGATCATCTCGGGAATGGGCGAGCTTCATTTGGAGATCATCGTCGATCGCATGAAGCGCGAGTTTGCCGTTGAGGCGAATGTTGGGCGGCCGCAAGTCGCGTATCGTGAGACTATCAAGGGTTCGGCGGAAGCGGAAGGGAAATATATCCGCCAATCGGGCGGGCGCGGGCAGTACGGACATGTTCGGATCAAAGTGGAGCCTCTTGAGCAAGGAAAAGGATTTGAGTTTGTCGACGCTATCAAGGGAGGCGCTATACCTCGCGAGTTCATCGCTCCAATCGAGAAGGGAATCCGGGAGGCGCTTGACCGCGGAGTGCTCGCGGGGTTTCAGGTTGTTGACGTAAAAGTGACTCTTTATGACGGGTCGTATCACGAAGTCGATTCCTCCGAAGCGGCCTTTAAAATCGCAGGTTCCATGGCCTTGCAGGAGGGTGCCAAGCGTGCTAAGTTGGTCCTGCTTGAACCTGTTATGAATGTCGTCGTCATCACCCCGGAGAAGTTCTTGGGAGAAGTGACGGGAGACTTCAATTCAAAGCGCGGGCGTATTGAAAAACTCGAGGATCGCGGACTCGCCATCAAGGAAATCGGTGGAAAAGTTCCGCTCGCTGAAATGTTTGGATACGCGACGGCACTCCGGTCAATGACCGAGGGACGGGCATCGTTCTCAATGGAATTCGCGCGATACGAGGAAGTTCCTGCGAACATCACGGTGGGAATCATCGAAGGGCGCGCTGCGAAATAAAGGGTATGATACCCCCCAGAGCAGAGCTCTGGACTCTTGCCCCGCAGTCCCGCTGACAGCGGGACGGGGTATGAAACCCTTTGTTCCGCCGTCGCGTCGATCCAGCTGCAAGCGGGACTCCTCGCTAGGCGTAATAAACGAACCACATATTCAGTATGGATCTTCAGAAAATCAAACAATTCGTGAAGCAGAGCGGAGATACCTTCGTCATTATCGAGGAAGGGGAGCCGTCGCTCGTCGTCATGAGCTTTGAAGGGTACGAAAAAATAAGGCATGGAAAGCAAGAAAAGCGCGGAAATCCCCATCAGAAGCAGGATTTTGAGGTTATCGCGGCTTCATTAGAGACGGAACGCATCCGTAAAAAACAGGAGGAAACGGAGTGGTCTGGATATGAGGAGCCCCATTTTCCGGAACGGAGGCCGGAAAACATTAGACTGGAGGATTTACCTCTTTAAACACGCTTTTTGTGACTCGGTAGGACAGGAGAGGGATATTTTCTCGGTTACTCGGGAGGGATTGACCGATTTAAAAGTTTCGGATATGATTTGCTTTATGCGTTTCTGCTTCAGCTTTAACGCATATCAGTATTAAAAATCAAATTTAATAATATACGCGAAGGCGTTGCCTTTGGTAATCTAATCGCTTCCGCACTGGCTTAATCGGCGGAGGCACAAAAAAATGGCAGAAAAGTTTGAACGGACAAAACCGCACGTCAATATCGGAACGATCGGACACGTCGATCACGGCAAGACAACTCTTACCGCGGCGATTACGAAGGTCTTAAGTTTGAAGGGTTTTAAGGCTCGGGTGGAATCAGTTGATCAGATCGACAGCGCTCCTGAAGAGAAGAAGCGAGGCATTACGATTGCCCTCCATCATTCGGAATATGAGTCGGCAAAGCGCCACTACGCGCACGTTGACGCTCCGGGACACGCGGACTACATCAAGAACATGATTACTGGCGCCGCGCAGATGGACGGAGCGATTTTGGTCGTTTCTGCCGTTGACGGCCCGATGCCCCAGACTCGAGAGCATATTCTTTTGGCGCGCCAAGTTGGCGTTCCGGCAATCGTCGTCTTCCTGAATAAAGTTGACATGGTTGAAGACAAGGAGCTTGTCGATCTCGTCGAAGTTGAGGTTCGTGAGCTTTTGAAGAAGTATGAATTTCCGGGAGACGAAATCCCGTTTATCCGCGGTTCGGGATTGAAGGCGCTTGAAGCGACCTCTCCGGACGACCAGTGGGTGAAGCCGGTCATGGACTTGATTGAAGCGGTTGACAGCTATATCCCCGAGCCGGTTCGAGAACTTGATAAGCCATTCCTGATGCCGGTTGAAGATGTCTTCTCCATTGAAGGGCGAGGAACCGTTGTGACCGGACGAATCGAGCGGGGCAGAATCAAATTGAACGAAGAAATCGAGGTTGTCGGCATGAAGGATACCGCAAAGACGATTGTCACCGGAATTGAAATGTTTAACAAGCAGCTGGATGAAGGCCATGCCGGAGATAACGCGGGCATTCTTCTTCGGGGGCTTAAGAAAGAAGACATTGAGCGCGGGCAGGTCTTGGCAAAGCCGGGATCGCTGAAGCCGCATACGGAATTTGAGGCGGAAGTATATATCTTGACGAAAGAGGAAGGCGGACGCCACACACCGTTTTTTGCCGGATACAAGCCGCAATTCTATATCCGAACGACCGATGTGACCGGAGAGGTGACGCTTCCTGAAGGGACTGAAATGGTCATCCCCGGAGATACCATTAAGTTCAAAGTGAAGCTTATCGTGCCGGTCGCTTTGGAAGAGAAGCAGCGATTTGCCATCCGCGAAGGCGGAAAGACCGTCGGCGCCGGTGTCGTTACCGCAATCAGCAAGTAATCGTATTTCAACCTGAACCTTTACCCATTAATTCCGCATTCGTATGGCAACAAAAATAAAACAAGAAGAGGGGCGCCAGCGTCTGCGGATTAAGGTTCGCGCCTACGATAACAAGGTTATCGACGGTTCCGTGAAACAGATTGTTGACACCGCGCGAAAGTACGGAGCCGACATCATCGGTCCGGTCCCGTTGCCGATTGAGATTCACAAGTACACCGTCAACAGGTCATCATTCGTGAAGAAGGACGCGCGGGAGCAGTTTGAGATGCGCGTTCACAAGCGGCTGATCGACATTATGAACCTCACTCCGAAAACGATTGACGCATTGATGAATCTGAATTTGCCGGCAGGCGTTGATATCGAGATTAAGATGTAACGTTAAAACATATGGAATGGCCTTCGGAATCAGAAGAACGGAAAACGAGCGTGCTTGAAGATTTTCAGGGGATGAGCCATGAGAGTATTGAAATTGCCGTGCAGGCAATTGCTCGGGAGCTAAAGCTTGGGAGTATTATAGAGTATACTAATGATGCTTTTGAGGTTGGCGTTGCGGATGAAGATATTGATAGAGAACATAATCGAGTAATCGCAAAAATACGGTTTCATAAGCGGCTTGATGATTCCGAGGCTCAGCGAGTAAATGAGGCGCTTATGAAGATTGACAACGAGGCACGAGAACGGGGAGTGCAGTTTCAAGTAGAATAATGGTGGGTCGTTCACGGAAGGAGAAATACATTTTCCTCTTGCGTGAGTGGCGCACAGTCACTCGTTTCTGCATAATGATGAATAGACAGAAGAACGCGTAAACGAAATCAAAAACCAGAGGTGCGGAATGTGCCGGGTTTAGCCGGTTTTTTTATTGCGACGAACGAGGATGATCGAATGCTTGCATTCGGTTCATCCGAGTGACGGCGTAACAACTTGGTTATTGCGACGAACGAGGAGCGTCCAACTAAAAGCGGGATCATCCGAGCGCTGTCGCAACAACGAAGTTATTACGATGAATGAAATGAGTTATTGAAAGGATATGAAGTTTCTTCTTGGGAAAAAAATAGGGATGTCGCAAGTCTTTGACTCGGCGGGAAACGTAACGCCGGTCACGCTTGTTGAGGCCGGCCCGCTGACTGTTCTTCAGAGAAAGACGAAAGAGAAGGACGGATATGAGTCTCTCCAATTTGGATTCGGAACGCGGAAAGCGAAGAACATCAAAAAGCCGCAAAAAGGACACTTCAAGGAAATGGGGAGCTTCTCGGTTGTCCGGGAGTTCCGCATCGAGGGATTAGACGCCGTTCCCGAGGTTGGAGCGAAAGTCGACGTATCGGTATTCAAAGAAGGAGACGCGGTGAAAGTCGCCGGCATTACCAAGGCGAAGGGCTTCCAGGGAGTCGTGAAGCGGCATGGGTTTCATGGTGCTTCCGCAACTCACGGTACGAAGCATGCGCATCGCGAGCCGGGCTCAATCGGGGCAACATGGCCTCAGCGCGTCATCAAGGGACGGCGCATGGCGGGGCGCATGGGCGCTGATCGCGTGACGATTGAAGGTTTGCGAGTCGTAAAAATAGATCAGACGCACAATCTTCTCGCGATTAACGGGGCGATCCCCGGAAGAAACGGAGGGCTTCTTGAAATCATTTCTGAATAAAACTTATAAACCATGCAAGCGAAAGTATATAATCAGCACGCCAAAGAAGTCGGAACCCTTGAATTGAAGGACTTCTTATTCGGATTGAAATGGAACGCGGATCTCGTGCATCAGGTTATGCTGGCCGAGCGTTCGAATCAACGGCAGACGACCGCAAAGGTAAAAGCTCGAGGCGAAGTGCGCGGCGGAGGTAAGAAGCCGTGGCAGCAGAAGGGCACGGGGCGCGCTCGGCACGGATCAATCAGATCTCCGTTATGGAGAAAAGGAGGAGTGACGCACGGGCCGACGACCGACAAGGTATTTGAGAAGAAGATAAATAAAAAAGCCGGAGCAAAAGCGATTGCGACAGTGCTGTCGGAAAAACTGAAGGATCATGAAGTCTTATTTCTTGATACACTCTCGTTTGCGGATCACAAGACCAAGCAGGCGGTTTCGCTATTCACTGATTTTTCAAAAGTAAAGGAGTTTTCGAAGCTCGGACAAAAAGGCGGAAAAACGTTGATTATGGCCCCGCAATATGATACGAATATGATTCGGGCAACGAGGAATTTGAAGGGCATATCGGTGAAGGATGCGCGGATGGTTCAAGTTTTGGATCTTCTTTCTTATAAGTTTCTCATGATCCCGAAAGATACAATCGAAGTTTTAGAAAAGCGATTAGGAAGAAAATAGCCATGGCATTATTCGGAACAGATACAACTGAAAAGAAGGAAAAAAAGAAGGCCCCCGTTTCGGCTCCCACAAAAGAGCTGAAGATTGAGGCCAGCAGGGCATCAGGCATCCTTCTTTCTCCTCATATCACGGAAAAAGCCACTCGACTTGCCGAGGGAGGAACGTATGTGTTCAAAGTCGCCAATCGCGCGACGAAGCCCGATATTAAAAAAGCGATTGAAGGTCTTTATGGGGTTCATGTGCGGAAAGTGACCGTCGTAAACTCACAAGGTAAGAACGTTTCGGTCGGACGGCATCGCGGGAAGTCAAAAGATTGGCGGAAGGCGATGATTACATTACAGAAAGGCCAGATAATCACATTATAAGAAATGAGAGCTACTCGGCCGACATCGGCAGGACAACGGAATAGGCTCGTGAACGAGTACAGCAAGTACTTGACTTCATCACGACCGGAAAAATCCTTGACGACCGGATTCCGGAGAGGATCGGGCAGAAACGCATTCGGGAGGATTACAACTCGTCATAAGGGCGGGGGCGTGAAGCGAAAATGGCGCGAGATTGATTTTTTATATATGAAGAAGGATATCCCGGCATTCATCCGCTCATTTGAATACGATCCGAACAGAAGCGGGTTCATCGCGCTTGTTACCTATAAAGACGGCGAGAAGAAGTACATACTGCTTCCCGAGGGAATGAAGATCGGACAGGCGATTCTGACGAGTGAGAAAGCTCCGGTGGAGCCGGGGAATCGCACGCTGTTGAGGCAGATACCCGTCGGGACGAAAGTGTATAATATAGAGTTGATACTCGGGCGGGGAGCGGTACTTGTCCGTTCAGCGGGGACATCGGCCGAAGTCATTGCGCAGGAGGGCGATCGGACGACTATCAAGCTTCCATCGGGGGAGCTCCGGAAGGTTCCGTCCGCAAACTGGGCGTCAGTCGGGTCGGTTTCAAATTCAGAGCATCACTTTGAGCGTCTTGGTAAAGCGGGGCGAATGCGCCGCAAGGGAGTCCGTCCACGAGTGCGGGGAACCGCGATGAACCCGGTTGATCATCCGCATGGCGGCGGCGAAGGCCGCACGCTAACGGGACGGCGCCGAGGGCCGGCGACGCCATGGGGAAAGCCCGCGAGAGGCGTGAAGACACGAAGGAAGAAAAATCGCGCGAATGTCTTTATTATTGAACGGCGAAAGAACATCAGAAATCCGCAATAACCTTTATTCAGTATTATGCCGAGAAGTTTAAAAAAAGGACCATACGTTGATGAAAAGCTCCTGAAAAAGGTGTCCGGTATTCAGCGTGGGTCAAAGACGATCATCAATACCTGGGCCCGCCGGGCGACGATTACGCCGGAAATGGTCGGATTCACATTCGGGGTGCATAACGGAAAAATTTTCATACAAGTATTTGCAACCGAGGACATGGTCGGACATAAGCTTGGGGAGTTTTCTCCGACGCGAAAATTCGTCCGCCACGGAGGGAAGATGCAAAAAGAGCTTGAACAAAAAGCCGCAGCCGGCGAAG
>JBBUDR010000066.1:4496-7981 GCA_038057195.1 Patescibacteria group bacterium | reverse complement strand
ATGAAGGTGACGGACGCGCTCCGCGAAATGGAATATCTACGGAAGCGGGGCTCGGAGCCGGTCCTGAAGCTTTTGAAGTCCGCCGTTGCAAATGCCGAGCATAATTTTCAATTGAAGAAAGATGATCTTGTCGTATCGGAAGCGGTCGTGAATCAAGGGCCCGTGCTGAAGCGAATGATGCCGCGCGCCTTAGGGCGTTCCGCTCAGATTCGGAAGCGGACAAGCCATCTCTCGATCGTTCTTCTCGGAGGAGGCGAGACCGTTCAAAAGACAAAAAAGAGCGCGAAGGGAGAAGCGAAGCCGGACGAGCGTGCTCACGAGCAGGTCAGTGGCACGGACGCGGCGGGGCAAAAAAAGACATATTCGATTAAAGATGCGAAGAGAAGCGAAGGTCGGAAAGAGTCGCGGGGCTTCGGCAAAAAGATGTTCCAGAGGAAAGCAATCTAACACAACACCATGACCCATCGAGTCCATCCGTACAGTTTCAGATTGGTAACGCTAAAGCCGTGGAAGTCGCGGTGGTTTAACCTGAAAAAATTCAGGGAGTACTTGCGCGAGGATACGATGATTCGCCAATGGCTGATGGAGAAGCTCATGCGCCTTCACGTCGAGTCAATTGACATCGAGCGTTCGCCGAATTCGTTTCATATTATTATTCGCACGACCCGTCCGGCGCTCATCATCGGCCGGGGCGGGGAAGGTGTCGAGAAATTGAGAAAAGAAGTTGAGCACGAGCTTCAGAATATCTGGAAGCATGAAGTGAAGCGGGGAAAGAAGCCCGAGAAGCGGATGATCAAAATCAGTATTCACGAGATACAGTCGGCGGATTTGAATGCGGCCGTATCGGCGCAACTCATTACCGAAGAGCTTGAGAAGCGAATCCCGTTTCGGCGCGTGTTGAAGCAGGCTTTGGAAAGAATTTCTGGAAAACGTGAAGTGAAGGGAGTGAAAATTGCCTTGAAAGGACGCTTGGATGGAGCCGAGATGGCGCGGTACGAATGGCTCAAGAGCGGGCGCATTCCCTTGCAGACTATCCGCGCAGATGTTGATTATGGGGAGCGGCGGGCGCTGACGACCTATGGCATTATCGGAGTGAAGGTCTGGATATATAAGGGCGATATTTTTGAACGGCCGGACGAGATGAAGGATGTAAAAAGCGAACGATAATATGCTGCAGCCAAAAAAAGTAAAACATCGAAAATGGCAGAAGGGGCGTTCGCGGAACACCTTTGATACGCGGGGGACGACATTGGCGTTCGGAAGCTTTGGATTGAAAGCGACGGAGCCCGCGTGGATCACGTCTCGCCAGATTGAGGCGTGCCGCCGCGCGATCACCCATCACTTGGAGCGCGGAGGAAAGATCTGGATTCGGGTATTTCCCGACAAGCCGGTCACGCAGAAGCCGGCGGAGGTCACTATGGGAGGAGGTAAGGGAGGAGTTACCGGCTATGTCACGCCGGTGAAAGTTGGAAAGATTATGTTTGAGATCGAGGGAGTTCCCATGAATTTGGCGAAAGAAGCGTTGCGGCTTGCCGCGCAGAAGCTTCCGATTAAGACGAGATTTGTGAAAAAATAAATCATGAAATACGCCGATATACAATCAAAAAAGCCCGCCGAAGCGGAACATCTCTTGCAGGAGAAACGCACTCGTCTTCGCGAGCTTCAGTTTCTTTCTGCGCAGGGAAAGGTCAAGAACGTGCGCGAGATGCGGACCATCAAGAAGGACATCGCGCAGGTGCTGACACATTTGAATCAAGTAAAAAGACTGCAATAATATGAGAAAGCTAAAAGGAACAATCGTATCAAAAAAAATGCAGAAGACCGTGGTTGTTCGCGTTGACCAGATGAAGATGCATGCGAAGTACCGGAAGCAGTACAAGGTTTCTTCGCGCTTCAAGGCGCACGACGAAACGAACGAGTACCGCATGGGCGATGTCGTGATGATCCAGGAAACGAGACCGATCTCAAAAGACAAGCGGTGGAAGGTGATCGAGCTCGTGAAGCGACCAGCTGGCGCCGAAGATATATTGGAATTAGCGGAAAAGCAATAAGCGTATGATACAGCCACGATCAATTTTAAAAGTAGCCGACAACAGCGGAGCAAAGCGCCTCCAGGTTATTAAGGTTCTCGGCGGATCGAGAAGGCGATACGCGTGCTTGGGAGACGTCGTCGTCGCATCAGTAAAGGAGGCGGAGCCCCGAAAACTGGTAAAAAAGAAAGACGTTGTGAAAGTCGTGATCGTCCGCCAGAGAGCTTCTTTTCGGAGAAAGGACGGCACGTACATCCGCTTTGATGAGAATGCCGCGGTGGTTATCGATGGCTTTGAGCCGAAGGGCGGACGCATCTTTGGGCCGGTTGCGCGGGAAGTGCGAGATCGGGGATACGTAAAAATCGCGTCACTCGCGCCGGAAGTCGTGTAATATTATGAAGATTAAGAAAGGAGACACAGTGGTCATAACGGCGGGGAAAGAACGGACGAAAACCGGGAAGGTTCTTCGTGTTTTTCCGGATATAGAAAAAGTGTTCGTGGAGGGTGTTACGCGGAAAAAGCACAAGCGCGCTCGCACGCAGGACAAGAAAGGCGAGGTTATCCAAGTTCCGATTTCCATTGCGGTCTCATCCGTGAAGCTCGTGTGTCCGCGGTGCGGAAAGTCCGCGCGCGTCGGATATGAGGTTGCGGCGGGAAAGAAGTCGCGAATCTGCAAGAAGTGCGGACAGCATATCGATTAACATATATGACTACCATCCAAGAAACATACAAGAAAAAAACGATTCCGGCGCTTCAAGAAGCGTTCCGTTTGAAAAACGTCATGCAGGTGCCGAAGATAAAGTTCGTGTCCGTGAATGTCGGGGTTGGACGCATCAAGGACGATGCCCAGCTGAAGGAAATCCAAAGGATCCTCTCATTGGTAACCGGACAGCGCTCATCTTCTCGCCGGACAAAGCGCGCGATCGCCTCGTTCAAGACCCGCATCGGCATGGTCGTCGGGTACTCGGTAACTCTTCGTGGGAAGCGGATGTACGATTTTCTGAATCGCCTGGTTCATGTCGTTCTTCCCCGCATGAGGGACTTTCATGGGATTTCGCGCCGTTCGTTCGACGGGCGCGGGAATTTGACCATTGGGATAAAAGAGCATATCGTATTTCCTGAATTGATCGGAGAAGACGTGAAATTTATTTTTGGGATGGAAGTGACGGTCGTTGGGAACGCAAAAAGCAGGGAGCAGGGAATGGCGCTTTTTGAAAGCATTGGATTTCCGCTTGCAAAGGAAGAAGAAACGAATAATCGAAAACGCTAATGCCAAAGACATCAACAATCGCACGAGCGCAAAAAAAGCCGAAATTCTCTTCCCGTAAGGTCAGGCGGTGTTTTCGATGCGGACGGAAGCGCGGGTTCATGAGGATGTTCGATCTCTGCCGAATCTGCTTCCGCGAACTTGCGAATAAGGGGGAGATCCCGGGAGTGAGGAAATCAAGCTGGTAA
>JBBUDR010000066.1:0-4396 GCA_038057195.1 Patescibacteria group bacterium | reverse complement strand
AACGCGGCGCGCGCAAAATTGAAAAGCGTCGTTCTTCCGCATTCCGAACTGAAGTACCGCATCGCAGGGACACTCATGAAGGAAGGATTCTTAGATGATGCCCAGCGGAAAACGAAGAAAGTCGGCAAGCGAAGTCTTAAGAATCTCGAACTGACTTTGGCATACGCGAATGGCGAGCCGAAGGTTCACGACTTGAAGCGCGTGTCCAAGCTTTCCCAGCGGGTATATATGAAGAAGGGCGATCTGCATCCGGTGCGGAAAAGCGCGTCCGGAATCGCCGTTATTTCGACCTCAAAGGGCGTTATGACAACTATGGATGCGAAAAAAGCTGGCATCGGAGGAGAAGTTATTTTTGAAGTCTGGTAAGGTGATAAGGTAACTTCGGAATGAATACTGCAAAGGATAAGTAAACAGCATCCATTCCGAAGTGATTTTACTCACTTCGCTATATAAAATCATATGAGCCGAATCGGAAAACAACCAATCGCAATACCGGAGAAAGTGGCCGTCGCCGAGCATGACGGCGGGTTTCTCGTGAAGGGTCCCAAGGGTGAGCTTCGCGTTGCGCGCGTTCCCGGAATCGCAGTGGCGGTGTCTCCCAGCGAGATTATCTTTTCCATCGAGAAGAATTCGAAGAAAGCAAACGCTCTCTGGGGACTGGCGCGCGCATTGTTCGCGAACGCCGTCAAAGGCGTTGCCGAGGGCTATGAAAAGAAGCTTCAAATCGAAGGCATCGGGTTTCGCGGAGAGGTGAAAGGAAATGAGATCATCTTCAATCTCGGGTTTTCTCATCAGGTTCCGTTTCTGATTCCCGAAACGATCACTGTAAAGATCGAAAAGAATATCATCACTATCTCCGGATTCGACAAGGCTCTCGTCGGTGAGACGGCCGCGAAGATCCGCTCCCTCAAGAAGCCGGAGCCGTACAAAGGAAAGGGAATCCGATACGTCGGAGAAGTCATTAAGATAAAGGCAGGCAAGAAAGCCGTCGGAAGCACGACATAATTATGAATCGAATATCAACGCGGAATACGCGGCACAAGCGAGTACGGGCGAAGATCACGGGGACGGGGAGCCGTCCGCGTCTTTCGGTATTCCGCTCGAACCGAGGCGTTACCATCCAGCTCATTGACGATACGACCGGAAAGACGCTCGGCATGGTGCGGGACATTGCCGGAGCGAAAGCAAAAAAGAAAAAAGAAACGCGCCAGGTCAGAGCTGAAAGAGCGGGAGAAAAAATCGCGGAAATCGCGAAGGAAAAAAATATCGTATCTGTCATTTTTGACAGGGGAGGATACACGTATCACGGCATCGTAAAGGCCATTGCCGAAGGAGCACGAAAGGGCGGGCTTAAATTCTAATACTATGGCATATCCACACAGAGGCATGCGCGAAAAGAAAGATTTTGACCAGAATGTTCTGGATATTCGGCGCGTCGCGCGCGTCGTCGCCGGCGGGCGCAGGTTCAGTTTTCGGGCGACGGTCGCGATCGGAAACCGAAAAGGCATGATCGGTCTCGGAGTCGCCAAGGGCTCGGATGTGTCTGCTGCGGTTGAAAAAGCTGTTCAGCAGGCGCGAAAGAACACGGTTATCGTTCCGTTGCAGAAAAATGGAAGCATCGCTCATGAGATATACGCAAAATATGGGAGCGCCGAGGTCATTCTAAAACCCGCGCGCGAAGGCCGGGGCATTATCGCGGGCGGGCCCGTGCGCTTAATGATGGATCTTGCGGGCATCAAGAATGTTACCGCAAAGATTATTTCAAGGACTCCTAATAAGCTGAATAACGCCGGCGTGACGCTGGCTGCATTAAGGAAGCTTAAATTATAATAAGGAAGCTTTGTAAATACACAAGGACTCTTCGGAATAGAGACTGCACGGTATACATATACAGTCTCCATTCCGGCACCGTGCTTAATGGACGATTGCGCGGCGTGATTTCGAAAAATCAAGTTATTTACTCACTTCGTTCATAAAATCATATGCAACTTCATACTCTCCAGCCAAAAACAAAACAAAAGAAGGGAAAATATGTCGGCCGAGGCGGAAAGCGCGGAACGACGTCCGGAAAGGGAACAAAAGGCCAGAAAGCCCGCTCCGGGCATAAAATCCGTCCGGAAATCCGTGATCTCATCAAGCGAATTCCGAAACTCCGCGGACGCGGCAAGCATAGCAATATCGGCATTCCCAAAACTCTCATCTTCGCGGTGAATGTGGGCGTCATCGGCAACGCGTTCCAGCCGGGGGAAATCGTGACCAAGGATCTTTTGGTCAAAAAATCAATTATTTCTCCGAAGAAAGGAAAGCCATTCAAAGTAAAAGTTTTAGGCGATGGAAAGCTGTCAAAAAAACTCACCTTCAAGGGACTTTTGTTTTCGCGCTCTGCGAAGCATACAATAGAAGGAGCGGGCGGAACGATTCAATAACACAGCGCATAGCTATTGCTTATAGCGTGTAGAAACTGAAAATTTCTAACAGCTACAAGCGAACAGCTAAAAGCTATACAGATTTGTTTAGCAAATTCCTCCTTTTATTCACAATTCCGGATCTTCGAAAAAAGATACTTTTTATTTTAGGGATGCTCGTTCTGTTTCGGATTGGGGCAGCCATTCCGATTCCCGGAGTTGATGTAATGCAGTTGAAACTTTTTCTCGAAGGAAACCAGTTCTTCGGACTTTTGAATATTTTTTCCGGGGGCGCTCTTGCGAGCCTCTCAATCATGATGCTCGGGGTCGCGCCGTATATCACCGCATCGATTATCATGCAGCTGATGACAATCATATTCCCAAGGATGAAGGAGCTCTACCAGGAAGAAGGCGAAATCGGCCGGCGAAAGTTCAACCAATATTCCCGCTATCTCGGAGTTCCCTTGGGGCTTATCCAGTCTTACGGGCTCCTCGTCATCTTAAGTAATCAGAATATCATTCCGCATCTGACGACGGTTGGATTCGCGACCAATATGATCGTCGCAACCGCCGGAAGCGTCATTCTGATGTGGATTGGCGAGCTGATTACCGAAAAAAATGTCGGGAATGGAGTCTCCTTTCTTATTTTTGCCGGAATCGTCTCAGCGATTCCAACACAAGTCCTCCAAGTCGCCGCAACTTTTGATGCGAGCCAGATTCCTTCATACCTTGCGTTTCTTGCGATTTCAATCGTTGTCATCGCGGGAGTCGTCTTTATCACCGAGGGCCAGCGAAATATTCCCGTCTCCTACGCGCGGCGCATCAGAGGCTCGCGGGTTCTTGGCGGAGTGCAGACGCATCTTCCGCTTCGCGTCAACCAGGCGGGGGTCATTCCCATTATCTTTGCGATATCGGTTATTCTCTTTCCCGGCATGATTGGAAACTTCCTCATCAATGTCTCAAACAGCACGGTCCACGCGATCGCGCAGTTCCTTGTCGCTCTCTTCAATAACACGACATTTTACACCGTCGTCTACTTCTTCCTCGTGTTTATTTTTACATTTTTCTACACACTCATCACATTCGATCCACAGGGAATCGCCGACAATATCCAGAAGCAGGGAGGATTTGTTCTCGGGATTCGTCCCGGCCGCCCGACTGCCGAACATCTCTATCATATTGTCAACCGCGTCACGCTTGTAGGGGGGCTTTTCCTCGGCATTATCGCTGTCCTTCCTCTTATTGTGACGCAGGCGCTGCAATTGAGCGCGTTTACCATAGGTGGGACGGCTCTCCTCATCGCCGTCTCCGTTATTCTCGAGACAAAGCGCCAAGTTGAGGCGCATGTCGTCATGCGCGAGTATGAAAATGTCTAACATGCTGAAAAAGCCATTTGAAGTCGTTCTATTGGGACGGTCCGGCTGCGGAAAGGGCGAGCAGGTAAAGCGTTTGACGAAAAAGCTGAAAAACACCCTTGTCATTCATACCGGAGACCGGTTGCGCAGTCTGGCGTTGCAGAAAACTATGACGGGAAAGCGCATACGAGGCGTTCTTGCGCGTGGTGAACTGGTTCCAGGGTGGCTCGCTTCATACACATGGCTTGATACTCTCATCCGCGAGCTCGGCGACTCAAAACACATCCTGTTTGACGGTACGCCCCGTCAGACATCGGAAGCGGAATATTTGGACGAGGTTCTTCATTGGTACGGGAGAAAAAATCTTTTCGTTCTCTATATCGATGTGAGCGAAAAGGAAGTCACGCGCCGCCTCTTACTTCGCGGGCGGGGCGATGATCACAAAGACGCGATCAAGCGGCGTCTCGCGTTCTTTTCAAAACAAGTTCTTCCCGCGGTGAAATATTATCAAAAGACGAACCGGCTCATCCGTATAAACGGCGAACAGCCGATTGAAAAAGTATTCAAAGACGTTCAAAAGGCACTTGGAGTGTAAATAATACCTCCAAGTTTTTTATTACGCCTAGCGAGGATGAT
>JBBUDR010000065.1:0-7835 GCA_038057195.1 Patescibacteria group bacterium | reverse complement strand
TCCGGAGTGAGGAGCGCGATCCTGCCGATCTCCTTCAGATACATCTGAACGGAATCGGAAGATGACATCTCCTCATCGCTGTAGCGGTCCTTCTTTCCTTTTTTCTTTATGGGCGTGGCCTTCCCTCTCTCCTCGTCAAGATTCAAAAACTCCTTCGTCTCGAGAACTTCAATGTTCTCCTCCTCAAACTTCATGTAAAGATCCTCAAGAAGAGAAATCTCCTCCTCGATCGTCGGAAAGTAATGGAGGATTTCAGCGTAGGTGACGAATCCCCTCCCACGCCCGCGCTTCAAAATCGCCTCGAGGCGCTGTTCTTTGGTGAGCGAGTCAATGTGCGGTTCCGCCTCCGGCTTTCCTAATTTCCGCGCAAGAACGATTTTTTTTGGCTTTGTTTTTTTCTTAATAACCGCTTTTTTCTTAGCGGGCACGGCACGCCTCTTCGCCGTTTTTTTAGGCTGTTTTTTCGCCTTGTGCTTTTTCTTCATGAGTTTTTTAGATTTCACTGATAGCGCTAGTTCTTCATCTTCGTGGCAAGCGTATGGAATTCCCGAAGAAGCTGGTTTATTCTATCTTTATTTCCTCGTTTTTCCAAATCCTTGATCTGCAAATGGAGCTCCTGCATCTTCTCCCGGTAATGGTCTTGGAAGAGCTCGCGGAGGCACATCGTGACCGCGTCCTCGAAATGTATTTCATTCTCCGCTATGAACTCCTTTTGGAACTGGAGCTCGTCGTAGAGAAGATTCATATCCGAAGCTAGTGTTGTATCATGTTTACCTTCATTTGAGAAGAGCTTGGGATTCTTCACGATTTCCTCATAAAAGCGCCGAGTCAAAAGCCCTGAAAAAGGAACGGCTCCCTCCCCGCGCGATACGATTTCCTTTTCTATATAGGCCGAATCTTGAAGGTAAAGCGCTAGGAGCTCGCGCTCGATAAGATCGCGCCGGGACTTCGTCCGCTCCGCTTCCTTCGGATTTTTAGGGGCCGCATCGGGAGCAAGCATCCTGTCGCGGGGAATCTTCTGAAGCTCGTCACGGACAGCACGCTCTGGAACGCCGACAAGCTCGGAAAACTTTTGAATCCAGTGCGAACGCTCTATCTCATTTTTTAAGCCGCGAATATGCGGGAGAAAAAACGCGCCGGCGGACTTTTTCGCGATCGGATCCTTCACATCGAACTTTTTCCCTATTTCTTCAAAATAATAATCCATCAGCGGGCGGGCGGACGCGAGCGCGTCAATAAGAATCTGCATATTTTCTTTCACCGCGTCCGCGGGATCCTTCCCGGACGGCAATAGGAGAACTTTTCGCTGAAGATCGAATTCGGCGGCGAGCTCTAATGAGCGCTTCGTCGCGTTCTGCCCCGCGGAATCCATATCAAAAGAGAAGATAAGACTCCCGCACAAGCGCTGAATGAGACGGAGCTGGTCTGGCGTTAAGGCCGTGCCGGAAACAGCTACAGCGTTCGTCACGCCCGCCTGATGGCACATCACGGCATCCATGTATCCCTCGACAAGAACGCACTCCCCTTTCTCACGGATTGCGGATTTTGCCTTATCAAACGCATAGAGAACGCGCGACTTATAATAGATGGGAGTTTCGGGAGAGTTGATGTACTTTGCTCCCTGTTCGGCATCGGATTTCGTACCGTCAAGATCATAGACTCTTCCTCCAAACGCGATGATCTTTCCGTTTGAATCTGCTATTGGAAATATGATCCGGCTCCGAAAGCGGTCATAGTGGCTTCTTCCTTGATGCGAACCTTCCTTTTTTATGATAAGCCCAACCTTTTCGATATCGGCTTCGCGGTATCCCATCTTGACGAGATGAGAGAGGAGAGCATCCCACGAATCGGGCGCAAATCCGATGCGAAATTTCTTCATCGTCTCTTCGCGAAGTCCTCTGTCCAAGAGATACTGCATCATCGGAGTCGCGCGGTTCGGGTTCTCGCGATGGAGATTCGCTTCAAAAAACTTCGCCCCCTCTTCCATAATCGCGTAGAAGCGCACGCGCTCCGAGACGAGCTTGGGGTCTTCGCGCTTCAGCTGGATGCCCGCGCGGTCGGCGAGAATCTTCAGCGCTTCGGGGAAATCAACATGCTCGATCTCTTCCACAAAAGAAAAGTGATCTCCTCCCTTTTGGCATCCGAAGCACCGCCATGTCTGACGCGTCGGGCTCACGAAAAACGAGGGACTTTTTTCCTGATGGAACGGGCATCGTGCGCGGTAGTTGATGCCGGCCTTTTCAAGCTTGATGTAGCTCTGCACGACATCAACGATGTCCAAGCGATGTTTAATGTCTTCGGTCTGGCTCATAATTGACAGGATATGAAAAAATGCTAGATTACGCTTGTTGTTTCTTTGCCAATATATAACAAAAGGGCGCTAAAGTTTTTAAAAGGAGGGATTCGGTATGCTTCCAAAACCGGGAATGCACTATATGTGCGTATCCAAAGGCGACAAACATCATCAGGGCGAGCCGAAATTTTATCTCACCGAAACGACAAGCGAATGTACCGTCTTCGACAGAAAGGGAAATACCCTATCGGGAGACATATTGGGGAAAAAGCCGAAAAGAACTTTTTCAAGGCCACGATGCGCCGTCTGTCATCGGGAAGCGATTTCCGTTTCAGACAGTTCTTTTTCCGCCATATTGCCTAGCCCTTCCGATTCTCCCGCCGCCTAAATTCCATGGGCGGTTTTTTATACGAACAAATATTATTTCTTACTCATGATGCTCCGCTTATAGACATCCAAGTGATCAAGCGCGATGCCTGTGCCTTTTGCGACGCAGAAAAGCGCGTCGTCTGCAATGTAGGTCGGCACACCGGTCTCCTGCAAGATAAGCTCGTCGATATTTCGAAGAAGCGCCCCGCCGCCGGAAATGACAATTCCCTTATCCATAATATCGGCTGCGAGCTCGGGGGGAGTTTCATGAAGGACTCCCTTGATCGTCCGGATGACTTCGTCCAATTCTTCGGCGATTGCCGTCACGATCTCATTGGTAAAAATCTCGTAGGTGCGGGGAAGGCCCGTCATTAAATCCCGCCCCTTTATTTCCATTGAAAGTTCATTTTGAATCGAAAGCGCGGAGCCGACACCGATCTTCAAATCCTCCGCCGTCCGTTCACCGATAGCGAGATTATAATGCTTTTTGACATAATCGGCGATGGCGGCATCAAACTTGTTGCCCGCCACCTTCACCGAGGTGCACGCGACGATTCCGCCGAGCGAAATCACG
Source organism: Patescibacteria group bacterium (assembly GCA_038057195.1). Taxonomy (GTDB): domain Bacteria; phylum Patescibacteriota; class Minisyncoccia; order Sungbacterales; family JBBTQR01; genus JBBUDR01. The sequence goes on along the minus strand of JBBUDR010000065.1, from coordinate 4,599 downwards.
GCGACATCTGCGGTTCCGCCTCCGATATCCACGATCATATGCCCATGAGGTTCATTGATGGCGATCCCCGCGCCGATTGCCGCAAGCACAGGCTCCTTTACCGCGTACGCGGCTTTCGCCCCCGCGGCGAGCGCCGCTTCAATGACCGCCCGTCGCTCGGTCGACGTGACCCCTGCAGGGACCGAGATCATCACCTCGGGACGAAAGAAGCTGTACTTCCCGGTCGCTTTTCGTATGAAATATCGAAGCATGGATTCCGTAACCCGGTAGTCTGCGATAACGCCGTCCTTCATCGGCTTGTATGCGATGATTGTTTCCGGCGTCCGCCCAACCATCGCGCGAGCTTCGTTCCCGACTGCGAGAACCTGATTGTCGCGGACGGAAACCGCCACGACAGAGGGCTCATTGATAATAATACCCTGTCCCGGAACGAAGACGAGGGTATTTGCCGTTCCTAAATCGATTCCCAGTTTGCGGATGAACATATTACTTTTTCGCCGAAGTTTTTTTCCGCTCCATCTTCAAAGGGACGGATTCCGGAGTTCTGGTTACCTCCGCGCCGATGGCGCGGAGGCGCTCGCCGATTTTTTCGTAGCCTCGCTCGATGGAATAGATATCATTGATAACCGACGTCCCGTCCGCGACCAAGGCTGCGATGACGAACGCGAGGCCCGCCCGCAAATCCGGACTCTCCATGTCCCGCCCGTAGAGTTTTGATGGGCCATGAACGAGGATTCTGTGCGGATCGCACATAGTGATCTGCGCACCCATTCTATTCAAACTTTCGATATAAAACAAGCGCGCTTCGTAGATCGTCTCGTGAATTAAGCTCTGCCCCTCGGCGGTGCTCGCAAGCACGGCAAAGGGCGCCTGGAGATCGGTCGGGAACCCCGGATATTCGTGCGTCTTTATATCAACCGCTTTCAAAACTTTCGGCGCGCGAACATCAATGAAATCCCTCCCGATATCAACGAATACGCCCATCATGCGAAGAATAAGGATGATGCTTGAGATGTGCTCCGGCACGATATGCCTGATCCGCAGCGGGCTCCTCGTGGCGGCGGCAAGAATCGCAAAGCTTCCCGCGTCAATCCGGTCGGGCATGACAGATATACTCCCTCCATGGAGCGCCTTCACTCCCTCTATCTCTATCGCGTGCGTTCCGGCCCCCCGGATCTTCGCTCCGCAGGAGTTGAGGAAGTCGGCAAGCGCGGGAATTTCCGGCTCCATCGCACAATTTCGAAGAATTGTTTTTCCCGGAACAAGAACTGCGGTCATCATGAGACACTCTGTTCCCGTCACGCTCATGTTCTTGAATACATACTCCGCGCCTCGAAGCTTTTTTCCTTCTATAATATACCGCGGATATTTATCCGTGAGATCCGTCTTGACGGTCGCGCCCAAGGCCTCAAAGCCCCCGATGAACGCATCAATCGGACGCTGGCCAATAACGCATCCCCCGGGATGCGGAAATGTTACTTTCCCAAAGCGGGCAAGGAGCGGACCGGTAAACATAATGGAAGAACGGAGGCGCTTTGCCGGCTCGGGAGGAATATGGAACGTATTGACCGTGCGCGCATCCACGCGGAGTTTTTTAGAGCCTTTGCTTTCAACGGATGCGCCCATCGCGGCGAGGATTTCTGACATACGCTTCACATCTTCGATGTCTGGCACATTATCAATGAGGACGTACCCGTCTATCAAAATAGAGGCCGGAAGAATTTTTAGAATCGCGTTTTTCGCTCCGCCAATCTCAACTTCCCCTTTCAGTTTTTTCCCGCCTTTAATGACGAATTGAGCCATAGAGAATTTCGTTACGTGCACACATCTTAATACATTCATGCGCTTCCTGTCTATTTTATAGAGATGCAAAATATCCTTTAAATATAGCTCATTGTGTGATATTATTTTTCCCATGAGAAAAATCCAGCGACGACTCCTTTTCTACGGACTCGCCATCATCTTCCTGATACTCACTCCGTTCGTACTTGCCTATTCATTCGGGTATTCATTTGATTCAAAAACGCAGTCGCTCATCCCAACGGGAGGGATTTTCATAAAAACAAACCAGACCGGCATCAAAGTATTTTTAAACGATAGAGAAGAAAAAGAAACCTCGTTCCTCGGCTCCGGAGCGCTTCTGCCGACTCTCGCGACGGGGGTATACAACATCACAATTGAAAAAGACGGATTCCGTCCATGGGAAGAGCATATCTCCGTCAAAGCTGGAACCGTATCCGAACACAGGAATATATTTCTGATTCCGGAAAAAATTCCTCTGACGGCAACTTCGTCTTTTATTTCACATGCAATATCCACCGCCCTGCCATCTCCTGACGGCACACTCATAGCGCTCATCTCTGAACAGGGAGGGACTCTTTTAATCGCTTCCCTTGATACGAATATTCCGATATTCCAGAAAACCTATGGGAGCCTCCTTCCGAAGAACCTGCAATGGCTGGATGGGAAGACACTTGCGTGGGCCTCCCCGCAGGATCCGTCCCAATGGAAACTTCTCCGAGTGACCTCAAACGGAACGTCCGAAATAAATCTGTCCATTCTCGGCAACACTGCGAAAGACAGGATCATCGCAGTCATGCTTCATCCGTCGTCCCCAGGCTCTGTATACACGCTTACGAAAAAAGGAAACCTCTATCTTCATTCGTTTTCAAACCAGGCAAAAACCGAAAAGCCGATTATGCAAAATATCGTCTCCTTTGAAGTGGCGGGACAGAATATCTATTTCATCACCGACAAGGGATTCCTCGGCTCTTCCGACTTGTCTGGAAATGCGGTTGAATCTATAGGCAGGGCAGGATTTTTTCTGAATGGAAATTTTTCCTCGTTTGCTTCGCCGGCAGGAAACCCCGCGTTCATCGACGGCCTTCGCGGCCTCTTTTTCTATGATACCGACGAGCGAAAAATCTCTTCTCTCTCGGGAGCCGCGGAAAAAATCGTCTTTGATTCTCTCGGAGAAAAGGGACTCGTCATTGAAGAAAGCGCGGTTTCGGTCGTCTTCCTGAAAAAAGAATCGGAATTCCCATTCAGAGAAAAGCTGACGAAAGAAAAGGTCTTTGACCGCGGGAAACGCATCGTTGATGCCGCGTGGTATCGCGATACATACATCCTCGTGACGACCGAAGATGGGCTCTCTGGCGTCGAGCTTGGAAGCGGAGCGACACACCCCGTTCAGAAGCTCTTGGATGAAACGGGATTCATCTCAACCGACGGAAAGACAATCACTATTGTGAATCCAAAAGGCTCACATACTATCGCGATCGAGTAAAGGGTATCAATCCTTTGTTTCGCCTCCGCCCGGACAAATAAAGGGTATTACGACCCAGAGCAGAGCTCTGAACTCTTGTTCCGCAGCAGAGCTGCGGGGTATTCAACCCTTTGTTCCGCCGTCGCTCGGACAACATATAAGCAAGGCTCACATGTTGCTCCTCGCTAGGCGTAATAAAAAATATCCCCGAGATGGGGATATTTTTTAAATATTCGATTAACGCTTGGCCCACTGCGGAGCTCGGCGAGCAGACTTGAGGCCGAACTTCTTTCGCTCTTTCATCCTCGGATCGCGAGTCATGAACCCGGCGCGCCGGAGGCGCTTCCTGAAATCGGGATTAAATTTGACGAGCGCGCGGGCGATGCCGTGGCGCACCGCTTCTGCCTGCGCTTTCAGTCCGCCTCCGGAGACCATAACCGAGACGCGAAAGCGCGCCATTGATTTCATCTTTTGGAGAGAATCCTCCGAGAGCTTCTGAAACACATCAGTGAAAAAATACTCCCCGTGCGGCTTGCCGTTGACGGTAATTATCTTGTCTCCGCGCGTAAAGAGGCGAACGCGCGCAATGGCCGTCTTTCGACGACCGGTCGCTTCCCAATAGCGCTCCGGACGTCCCGGGACATCTTCGGCGTTTGCGAACTCGGCTTCGTTCACTTCGATATCATCGGGAGATGCCGGCCGCGCCATAGCGACGGGAGCCTTCACAACTTCAACGTTCGGAGCTTCTTTAGACTCTTCCTTCTTGGGCTCTTTTTTTGCCTTTGCCGAAGGAGCGTGCGCCTTTTCGGCAGACGTTTTCTTTGCCACTGGTTTTTTTGCTTTTGTTTTTTTCTCGTCTTTCTCCATAGTTATATATGAATTTCTTTTTTATAAAATCGTATCTGTGTGAGGCGGCGACTCCGAAGCTTGTTCTTTGGGAGCATGCCCGAAACAGCAAGGCGGATGAGCTTCCGCGAGTCCCTCTCCAGAAGATGCTTGGCGGTTTCCTCTTTCAAGTTTCCAAGAACGCCCGAGTGCCGGCGATAGAGCTTCTGGCCGAGCTTTTTCCCGGTCATCTTGAGAAGATCGGTATTGAAAACGCTGATATGGACATCGGGGACCTGGTTTGTCCGATATGACGGAAGATGCTTGCCGTTCAGAAGAACGGCAATCTCCGATGCGAGGCGCCCGACTACTTTTCCTTTTGCGTCAATCGTGTATTCCATAATTGTTGAAATTTACGAATCCATAATTGGGTGAGTAAATTTCACCACAATTATGAGAACCGAGCACTCAAGTAAAGTTTTGTATTTCTAAACCTTACTTGAGTGCTC
>JBBUDR010000064.1:1356-2551 GCA_038057195.1 Patescibacteria group bacterium | reverse complement strand
TGAGAAGATTGCACAGCTCGAGAGCGACCTCAAGAAAGACGGAAGCAATGTTGATAACTGGCTCACCCTTGCGATTTACAGAAAAACGATCGGGGATTATATTGCCGCCCGCGATATCTGGGATTACCTTGGGAATACGAACCCGAAAAACTTCGTCACATTTGCGAATCTTGGCGATCTCTACGCGAACTACCTGAAGGACTCGGCGAAGGCCGAAGAGAATTTCAAGCGCGCGATTGCAAACGACCCTTCGCACACCTATGTCTATCGGAACTTCTCAGACTTCTACCGATATGTGAAGAAGGACGACGTGAAGGCAAAAGCGGTTCTTGAGCAGGGGGTTGCCGCAAATCCAAGAAGCTCGCAGGACCTTGAATATGTTTTGAATAACTACGATACGTTTAAATGATAAAACTTTCTCGTTCGAAGCTTGAACTCTTCTTTGAGTGCCCGCGATGCTTTTGGATGTACGCCGGAAAGGGCATCAATCGTCCGTCGGGGTTTCCATTCACCATAAATAATGCAATAGACTTTCTTCTCAAGCAGGAGTTTGATACGCATCGGAAAAATGGCACGGCACATACTCTCATCAAACGGGAAGGAATCGACGCGGTTCCATTCATGCATGAGGATATCGACAAGTGGCGCCACAATTTCACCGGCATCCAGCACCTCCATGCAGAAACGGACTTTCTCGTATTCGGGGCGGTGGATGATATCTGGGTTGATCCAAAGGGAAATCTCATGGTCGTCGATTACAAAGCATCAGGCGCCAAGAAGGGCGAGCTGTATCCGAGCTACAAGCGCCAGATGGAGATCTATCAATGGCTTCTCCGGCAGAACGGTTTTGCAGTCAGCAATAGGGGATATTTCGTCTACGCGCGCGTTGATAAGGAGAAGGGATTTATTGATGGAAACCTCAAATTTACCCTTGATATTGAACCCTATGACGGGGATGACTCGTGGGTCTTGGGGAAGATTCGGGAGGCGAAAGAGTGCCTCAACGGCCCGCTTCCACAGCCGGATGCCGAGTGCGAATACTGCATATACCGCAAGAAAGCCGCTACCATAAACCCCTCTCCGTCCGCCTAATATTCATCCAAAACCCTGCCCTCGGCGGGGTTTTTTCAGTTTCCCGATATTTAGGATAAAATAGAGAGACCTACTCCATAATAATTTTTCGTAGCGAAAGGAC
>JBBUDR010000064.1:0-1256 GCA_038057195.1 Patescibacteria group bacterium | reverse complement strand
ATTTAGGATAAAATAGAGAGACCTACTCCATAATAATTTTTCGTAGCGAAAGGACGGTTTTTCGAGCGAAAACAGCGAAGCATGAGGAAAGTGAATACGCTGTATTCATTGACGAGTGATGAGTTGTTTGCAGCCGAAAAACTATCATTGCAGTAGAAAGGATTGTTATGGAGGAGGTCTGACGCATGGTATTCGATATCCTCATAAAAAACGGCACCGTCATTGATGGCACGGGAGGAAAGGCCCGAAGCGGGACAATTGCGATTTCTGGAAAGATGATTGAGGCGATTGACCCTGGCGCCGACGCGAAGGGAGCGATTGAAATCAACGCTGAGGGGCGCATAGTCGCTCCCGGCTTCATAGACTGTACGAATCACTCGGACACGACCGGAACGCTTTTCTCGAATCCTTCCATGGATAGTATGCTTCATCAGGGAGTGACAACAATCATCGGCGGGAACTGCGGCTCATCTCTTGCTCCTCTCCTCTCCCAAGAATCGCTTGAGGGGCTTCAGAAATGGCGGACGGATAGTCTTCTCACGACCGATTGGCGTTCAATGGGGGAGTTCCTTCATTCGGTTGAAAAAATAAAGCCCGGAGTGAATTTCGGATCATTCGTCGGCTTGGGGACGCTTCTTCGCGGGGTTCTTTCTGGACAGCATCGTGACGTGGAAACTCAAGATGTCGCGAAGCTCAACTATGCTTTAAGCGAGGCATTGAAAGAAGGCGCATTCGGCCTTTCGACTGGACTCGTGTATGCGCACGAACGGAGCATGAGCACCGAGCGCATCGCCGATGTCGCGCGTACACTAAAGAAAGAAGGAGGTCTCTATAAAACGCATCTTCGCTCCGAGTCGGGGTATCTCCTTGGCGCTATCAGTGAAGCGCTCGCGATTGGGCGGGAAGCGGAAGTCCCGGTTCATATCTCCCACTTCAAGGCAATCGGAAGAAAAGCATGGAAGAATTTTTCACAATCGCTTGCTCTCATTGAAAATGCTTCGGCAGTGGGTCAGCATATCCGCTTTGATGCATATCCATATGTCACGACGGGCTCGTTTCTGTACCTTCTTCTTCCGCCGGGAGCCTATCAAGGAGGATTTAGGAAGCTCTTTGAGAGACTGAAAGATCCCGAATTGCGAACGAATATCCTTGAGGCGTTGATGAAAAAAACACTCCATTATGATGCGATCATCGTTTCCACGGCGTGGAAAACGAAAGAGAGCGTCGGGAAAAGTATCCAGGAGATTGCAGAGCGG
>JBBUDR010000063.1:0-3589 GCA_038057195.1 Patescibacteria group bacterium | reverse complement strand
CCGATGTCGTGGGAGAAATATCCGAAGAATCTGTCGAGCATAGTAGTACGAGTATAAAGGGTATTTAATCCAAGAGCAAAGAAAGCTCTGGACTCTTACCATGCGGTAAAGTCACAGGATATGAAGCCCTTTGTTCCGCCGTTGCAGAGATGGCATACAAGCACGCTTGCCACTCCTCGCTAGGCATAATAATCAAATATTCCTCAAAACTCTAGCATGACGGGACACCAACCGACATATTGACAGAAAAAAATTTATCAATCAGAATAACTTCGCTTCGCTCTTTATTTTAGGAACGCATATTGAGAAAGGAGAATGGAATGGGATACGGACACTCTCACGGCACAGAGGAGCATGCGCCGGGGAAAGCCGTCCATGTACTCCTCCTTTTCATAGGAATAGGGATTTTATATCTCGGTTTCTTTCTGGCAGAACTTTCTGGAGGAAATCCGAATATCTTCGCGGTTTTTGCGTGTGTAGGGCTTATCCTCGCTGTATCAATGATAAAAAAATCCTTGCGCTATTTCGCCTCGCTGTGTAAAAAAGGAGGATTCCATCTTCTTCTCCTCTTTCAAAGAAAAAAGAAACTATAAGACCCGGACCGTCATTCTGACGGCCGGGCTATTTTTTAAAACAAAAAGTAAGTTATGCGCCAACAAGCTCTTTCAAGAGCTTCTGAAGAGATATAAGACGTGTGGAATCGGACGAGCGTTTTTTTACTTCAAATAATTTTTTCGCGAGCGTTTTCTCGCTGATGACAATTCTGTATGAAATACCGAGAAGGTCCGAATCGGCGAACTTCTGCCCGGTGCTTTTCTCGCTCCTATCGTCATAGAGCACTTCAACTCCTTTTTTCTTCAGATCAGTATAGAGCGCGTTGGCGGTCTTCATGATTTTTTCGTCTGTTTTTTTATCCTTGCTTTGAATTGGAATAATATGCGCGCAAAACGGCGCGACAGAGTCCGGCCATATAATGCCGTTTTCATCGTGAGAAACTTCGACAATCGTTCCCATGATACGCCCGGGGCCGATGCCGTAGCTGCCCATCACGACCGGGTGCTTGACTCCCGATTCGTCGACATACAAAAGACCGAACGCTTCGCTGAACTTCGTCCCTAATTTGAATATATTACCAACCTCAACGCTTCGGGAAAGCTTAATTTCACCTTTGCATTTCGGGCACGCGCTACCCTCCGCAAGATTGCTAATCTCCTTATTTTGCGCGTATGAGCACTTCGTGCAATGGAGAAGCCAGTCCTCCCCCGCATCCGACAGAACCTGAAACTCATGACTGAACTGCTTTGTGAATGTCCCGCCGGACGCTTCCGTCACATAGACGGAGAGTCCCAAGCGCTTGAAAATCTTCAAGTACGCAGCATTTACAACGGCATAGAATTTCTCAAGATCTTTTTCGTCGGCATGAAAACTATAAAGATCTTTCATCAGGAATTCCCGCCCGCGGATGAGTCCTGATTTTGCGCGCGGCTCGTCCCGAAACTTCGTCTGAATCTGATAGATACATAAAGGGAGATCCTTGTATGAAAAAATAGACCGCGTCGCGATTTCGGCAACCGCCTCTTCGTGCGTGAACCCGAGGCCTATCATCCGCTTCGAGCGATCTTCAAATTCGTACATCACGTCTTTTGCGGAGTCCCACCGGCCGGTCTTTTCCCATCGCTCCTTTGGCTGAAACGCCGAGAGAAATACCTCCTGCCCGCCAATCGCGTTCATTTCATCGCGGATAATCTCATTGATTTTTTTGAGAACCATAAGCCCGAGAGGGAGATAGTCATATACCCCCGCCATCGTCTTATAGATAAAACCGCCTCTTTCAAGAAAGATGGCGTTCTTTGACACTTCGTCTCTTGGGTTCTCGCGAAGCGTTTTTCCGAACAAGTGAGATTGCCGCATGAGTTCAGTGTATAGTTTTTCTCCATTGAAATCAAAACATAAAAAAATCCCGCGGCATGCGTGCGCGGGATTATGAAGGTTTCCTATGAAAGCGGGATTGAATTTTTTTCACCGCATCCTCCAGCGCCTTCAGCCACCGGAGAACAAACACTCTCCACTGGATCTTCCTCTCATCAGGAATATTGGGAATATAGTTGAGCGATCCAAAAAGCAGTTCGATCACTCCAGTCAACAGAAGCATGAAATAGAATATCCACTTGAACACGCTCCCAAGAAACTTTTGTGACCAAGTCCCGCCGAGATATAGTTCAACTCTCTCTTTGTCGCTCTGCTTCTGTGCCTCCTTTCCCAGTAGACACATCGGGCTGCCCTCCTATCGGATGTTCGCGTAGTTTAGTAAACCACTCTTCGAGCATCTGAAGTATGTTGATAAAACACAGCCGATCAACAGAACCCATAACCCCTCTTCGACGCATTATTCATCCTCCTTATTCAAAAAGATTTCAAAAACCTATTCCCTGTTTCTACAATACCACGTTTTTTATTTTTCAGCAACTATCCAACCATCCCAACCCTTCTCACATGCTCGATGAGCGTTGCGGTGTATCCTGCTTCGTTGTCGTACCAGGAAAATACTTTCACTAAGTTCCCGCCGATGACTTTCGTTAAATCAAGATTCACGATTGCGCCGTACGGCTCGCCGATGATGTCGGTCGACACCAGAGGATCGCTCGTCGCTTTCAAGATCTTTGACCACCGCGGCTCGCCTGCTGCTTTTTTAAAGACAAGGTTCACTTCTTCTTCAGTCACCGAACGCTCCACAAGCGCAGATATAATACTCAAGGAGCCCGTCACGGTCGGAACCCTGATTGCTTCCGCGCCAAACTTTCCCAGAAGCTTAGGAATTGATTGAATGACCGCTTTCGCAGCACCCGTTGAAGAAGGAACGATATTCACTGCAGCCGCACGGCCGCGTCGGACGTCTTTTGCGTCGGGACCATCAACGAGTTTTTGAGTCGCCGTATAGCCGTGCACCGTCGTCATTCCCGCTTTTTCAACCCCGAAATGTTCAAGAAGAATCGCCATCACGGGAGCGACGGAGTTTGTCGTGCATGAAGCGTTGCAGGTAATGAGTTCCGGATTCTGGAAGCGATCATCGTTCACGCCGATAAGCGCCGTCATCACTCCGTCCGCGGGAGCCGTAATCACGACGCGCTTTGCGCCGGCGCCGATATGCGCTTTTGCCTTTTCTCCGGTTGCAAAAAATCCCGTCGACTCGACAACGACATCAATATCATGCTCTTTCCATGGAAGCTTTGAGGGATCTTTTTCGGCGAGCACTGCCACATGCTTCCCCCCGATTGCAAGATATCCGTTCCCAGCCTCAATATCCTCTTTATATCGTCCGTACACCGAGTCATATTTCAGAAGATACGCGAGCGTATTGGTGTCCGTAAGGTCGTTCACTGCGACAATCTCAAACTCGGGCTTCAGAAATCCTTCTCTGAAAAATGCCCGTCCGATGCGCCCGAAGCCGTTGATTGCAATTCGTATCTTTTTCATGTGATGTTACGAGGCGAAGCGAGAAAAATCACTTGATTTTTCGAAATCACACCGCGCAATCGTCCATTAAGCGCGGTGCCGGAATGGAGACTGTATATGTATACCGTGCAGTCTC
>JBBUDR010000062.1:0-6819 GCA_038057195.1 Patescibacteria group bacterium | reverse complement strand
GGACGATCTGAAATATTTTCTGCTTTGTCTCTTCTGAAAAATAAGCTGATTTCATATCAGACATCACTCTAGCTGGAAGAAAGAGACAGAACAAGTAGACAAAAAACAAAAAAACCCGCGTGATGCTGGGTTTTTGTCATACCATACCAACTCATTATATATCAAGATTTTTTACCAATGCGGCATGCGTCTGAATGAACTTTTTCCGTGGGCCAACTTCGTTTCCCATCAGCATATCAAAGACATGATCAGCCTCCTCGGCATCTCTGACAGTGACTTGCCGCAAAACACGAGTTTCTGGATTCATCGTCGTTTCCCATAGCTGTGATGGGTTCATCTCTCCAAGACCCTTGTACCGCTGGATTCCAATGCCCTTCACGCCGCTTTCGGCGCCTTCTGTCTGCAGGGAATTGTCTTCTTCATGCGCGTCTTTTTCGGCTGTTTTCTTTATTTTTTCTTTTTTAGCCGATTCTTTCAGATTTTTCTCTTTCCGAATAACCCCGAGAATTGATTCTTTTTCCCCATCGGTAAATGCGTATGAGACACTTTTCCCCGATTGGATGCGATACAGCGGCGGCTGCGCTATATAGAGATAGCCGTTATCAATAAGAGGAAGGAAGTATCTATAGAAGAGCGTGAGAAGAAGAGTTCTGATATGCGCCCCGTCGGAATCGGCATCGGCCATGAGAATAATGCGCTGATATCGGAGGCGCGAGATATCAAAAGAATCGCCGATTGCGGCACCAAGCGCCAATATCAAGGACTTTATCTCATTTGAGACAAGCATCTTATCAAGGCGGGCTTTTTCCACATTCAAAATCTTCCCCTTCAACGGCAAGATCGCCTGGAACATCCTATCTCTCCCCTGCTTTGCCGATCCGCCGGCGGAATCTCCCTCAACGATATAAAGTTCGGATTGCGACGGATCGCGGGATGTGCAATCAGCAAGCTTTCCCGGAAGCACGAATCCTTCAAGGGCTCCCTTTCGAAGAACCGTTTCTTTGGCGGCTTTTGCGGCTTTCCTCGCTTTTGCGGCAAGAACGACCTTCCCGATGATTACCTTCGCAATATCGGGGTTTTTATCAAAATAGTCTCCAAGCGCTTCTCCGACGACTGCTTCAACGGCGGTCCTCGCGTCGGGAGTTCCGAGCTTCGCTTTCGTCTGTCCTTCAAACTGTGGATCGGGGAGTTTTACGGACACAATTGCCGTAATACCCTCGCGGACATCCTCGCCAGTAAATACTTCTTCATCCTTTTTTACATATTCGTTCTTTTTCGCGTAATCATTCAGGGTCCGCGTCAGCGTCGTTCGAAAACCCGTCAAATGCATCCCGCCTTCGGGGGTATGGATATTATTCGCAAAGGACATCTCCTTTGACTGAATATCATTCGTATACTGAAAGGAAGCTTCAACAAGGATTTTCTTGTTTCCGGACATATCTACTTCTTTATTTACATAAAAGATTGAATCATAGGGAAGATCCTGCCCACGATTGAGAAAGCGGATATAAGAGACAACGCCTCCTTCAAAGTAAAAAGTGTATGACGGAACAACATCAGACCCACTTTTGTCCTTTACTGATTTCCGGTAATCTTCAATCCGAATGCGAATGCCTCTTGTCAGATATGCCTGCTGACGGAGGTGGGAAAGAATCCGATGTATATCAAACTCAGGAATTTCCTGTTTTTCCCCCGTTCCGAATATCTCCGGATCGGGAGAAAATTCGATTGTCGTGCCCGATTCCCTACATTTTCCTGTCTTTTTTATGGAAGATTTCGGCTTCCCTTGGCGGTATTCCTGCACCCACAGCTCTCCATCTTTACAGACTTCCGCCTTTAAGTAGGAAGATAATGCATTGACTACCGACGCTCCAACGCCATGAAGCCCCCCTGAAACTTTGTATCCGCCGCCTCCGCACTTTCCTCCCGCGTGGAGGACAGTCATAACAGTTTCAAGAGTTGATTTTCCCGTCTGCTTGTGCTTTTCAACCGGAATGCCGCGGCCGTCATCTTTCACCCTAACGACATGGTTAGGAAGAAACGAGACGGCGATGTTTTTCGCGTAGCCGGCCATCGCCTCGTCGATACTGTTATCGACGATTTCATGGATAAGATGATGTAGCCCATCTACTCCCGTTGACCCGATGTACATCCCGGGGCGCTTTCGCACCGGGTCCAAGCCCTCAAGAACCTGGATGTCTTCGGCGGTGTAGGACCCTTCTTTTCTTATTTTTTCTTTCTTATCTTTTTTCATATCGAGAATGGCAACAAAAAACTCCCAGTGGAGTAATTCTTTCGTGCGTTCATCATATCATAAATCGGAACAAAAATCCATAGAAAAAAGCGCCGAACCCGGCGCCTTTTTTAGTTTTTTGAACCTCTCGCTTCCCATCCGCTTTCCTCGACTGCTTGGAGAATTTTTTTCATGGACTCATCCACTTCTTTTTCTTCCAGCGTTCTTGCGTGACTCCTGAAAATCAGCCGAAACGCCAGACTTCGCTTTTCGTCGGGAATTCCCGAACCCGAATACTCATCAAAGAAGTCAACATCTTGAAGGAGCGTTCCGCCGGAATTTTCAAGAACGCCCTGAACATCTTCGATCCGCGAATCTTCCGGAACGAGGAGCGCGATATCCCGCTGTATTGCCGGGTACTTCGGGATTTCCCGAAACTCCACTTCCGATGTCGCGGACTTGACTACTCTGTCCATGAGAAGCTCGCAGACGACAACCAAAGCATCAAGCTTCGCACGATTTTTCACGGACGAATGAAGTTCGCCGACGACCCCGATCGTTTCATCTCCAATTTTTATTTCGGCAGAGCGAGACGGATGGAGATTTTTCAGCATAGGCAGGCGGGAGTAGCGCGGATGGTCGCTTTGAACGGTACCAAACCAATAGTCGTCAATTCCCATTGATTCAAGTAGCTCGCTGACCGAACCTTTTAATTCATAGAAGAGCGCTCCACCGCGCTTTTCTGCGGCTATAAGCGTGAGGTACTCCTGCTCGTGAAATTGAACTCCGCCGCTTCCCTCTTGGCTCCAGAATCCCTTATCAATGGAGAACGCGCGCACGCGATCATGAAAGCGGAGATTGTTCGCGATGAGAGCGGGAAACGATTCAAACGGCTCTCGCACGAGATATTGAAAATCGGATGATAACGGATTTACGATTTCGCTATATTCTTCCGGAGACCGGCCCAGGAGCTCGATTTCGCGCTTGCCGATAAAAGCATAGCGGTATGTCTCGGAAAATCCGAGGCGCGGAAGGATGCCGCGAATGAATCGGATCCACGACAAGCGGGCGTTTTCCGCAACCGAACGCATATGCATGACTGGAAACGCCTCGGGAATATTTTCGTATCCGAATATTCTGATAACCTCTTCGATGAGGTCTTCGGCGATGCGAAGGTCTCTTCGAAACGCGGGCGGAGCGACCATATATTTCGCTCCTTTTTTCACATACACGCATCCGATCCGCTTCAAAATATCCTCATATGATTTTTGAGAAAGCTCTGTCCCGACAAGCCTATTCCCGTACTCAACATCAAGCTCGATCTTCACTTTTTCCTCCGCCTTCGGATAGATATCGATGGGCCGAGAAAGAACATTTCCCCCCGATATCTTTTTCATGAGAGCGGCCAGGCGCTCCATCGCGAACACGGCAAGCTCGGGATGCGGATCATGCTCGAAGCGGTGCGACGAGTCGGTCCGCACGCCCGTCCGTCGCGAGGTCTTCCGCACGGAAGAAGGATTAAAACTTGCGGATTCCAAGACGATATTCGTCGTCTTCAAATCAACTTCTGCCTTTTTTCCTCCCTTCACTCCGGCAAGCGCAATCGGGTTTTTTGCGTCCGCAATCACGCAATCATGCGGAGTCAGAGAAATCTTTTGGCCGTCCAGCGCTTCCATTGTCTCTCCATTCTTCGCTAAACGGATGATTATCGTCCCTCCTTCTATCTTATCGAGATCGAAGACATGCAGAGGCTGGCCAGTTTCAAGCATCACGTAATTCGTCGCGTCTACAAGATTGTTGATGGGACGCAATCCGCACGCAATGAGGCGCTCCTGAAGCCACAGTGGAGAATCGGCGATACTCGCATTGAGGATAACTCGCGCGATATACCGCCTGCATGCCCGGGAATCATCAATGCGGACTTTCAGCGCGTCTTTTACCTCATGTTTTTTATCTTCTTTGATCTTTGATGATTTGACGCGCGCGCTCGTCTTCAAAAGAACGGCGATTTCTCGCGCCATGCCGATGTGCCCGGACGCGTCGGAGACGCGATTCGGGGGAAGCATGATATCAAGAACCGAATCTTTTCCGACTTTCTCCACTCCCTGAACTTCAAACGAACGAAGCGTCAAAAGATCCGCCAATTCCTTTGGATTTTTTCTTATTGAAACGTATTCTTTGAGCCACGAGTATGAAAATTTCATAGTTATGCGTTTCCCTTGATGCGAGAATTCTCAACGACTACCGCAATGCCCCCTATATACCGATAAAAAAGCTCTTGTGAAGGCGTGGTTGCGCGCGCTGTATATTCTTTCAATACTGATGACTCCAATGTTCCGAGATTCGCCTTCGCATAGAGAACCGCGTCGTCAATCGTAATGTCTTTGGGATGGATATCCAGAAGAAGCTGATTATACGGCCGTCCAGAATTGCGCAATGCTTGCTCCTGCGCTTGAAGGCCTTCTATATATTTTTTCAATGCATCTGCATACTCGGGTATACCTTCAATATCTTGAAGATTTAACTTCGGCAGTTCAGTTTTTCCCACAGAGAATCCTTCCATATCAAAACTGATTGATGAACCGCATATCACCCGAGTGCAGAAGACGAATGTCGGGAATCTTATATTTCATCATCGCAAGGCGATCGATTGCCATCCCAAACGCGAACCCCTGAACGTCCCGTGGATTATACCCGACCGCTTTAAATACACTTGGATGCACCATGCCCGCCCCTAAAATCTCAATCCATCCCTGGCGCTTACAAACCGAACACCCCTTCATTCCGCAGTTGACGCAGGAAATATACATCTCGAACCCCGGCTCGACAAACGGAAAGTACGCGGGGCGAAGCTGGATCTTCATATCCTTCATATTGAAAAACTTCCTGAAGAATTCTCCCATGACCGCCTTGAAGTTCGCGATGCTGACATCGCCTCCAAGCTCCCCCCGCCGGCCGACCATAAGGCCCTCAATCTGATGGAATTGGAATTCATGCGACGCGTCCGTCGCCTCGTGCCGGAACACGCGCCCGGGAGAGATGATGCGAAAGGGCGGATTATTCTTTTCCATGAAGCGGATCTGCACCGGGCTCGTCTGCGTTCGCAGAAGATGCCTCATTCCTTCTCCTTCCACGTGCCGAGCCTTTAGCCAGAATGTGTCCTGAATATCGCGCGCCGGGTGATCTTTCGGAACATTCAACGCATCAAAATTATAGTATTCCGTCTCAACCTCGGGACCCTCTACCGTAACGAACCCAAGATCATGGAAGATATCTTCTATTTTTTCAGTTATGAGAGACAGAGGATGGCGATGCCCTCGGGGATTCCGAACTCCCGGATGCGTGATGTCTACCCATTCTCCCCGCAGAGAGCCTTCAATGACCGTTTTCCGAAGCTCTGTCTCCCTTTTTAAAAACAGCACTTCAAGAGCATCGCGAAGCCTGTTCGCGGCGTCTCCGATGCTCCTCCGCTCCGCCTCCGGCAGGTCTTTCACGCTCCGGAGAATGAGAGAGAGTGCCCCCTTTCGGCCGAGAAACTGAATTTTGAGACTTTCAAATCTTGAAATATCGGAAACCCCCCGGAGTTCCGCTTTTGCCGACTCTTCTATCTTCTTTAAATCCTCCAACATACTTCCAATACTATAGAAAAACTCGCGCTTCGGCAACAACTTTCAGGAAAAAACTGGAAGACTTTGCCGATACCGACCAGCTCATATATAATACGATAACGATACAGAACATATGATTAGAATATTTTTTTCAAATACATCCACTCGTCTGTTAAAAAAAGACGGCTTTACTCTCATTGAGATTCTCATTGTCATCGCGATTATCGGAATCCTTTCGACGATCGTCCTCGCGCAGACGAACCTTGCGCGCATCAGAGCGCGGGATGCCCGGCGCATCGCGGATGTAAGCCACATCAAGGGCGCGCTGGAACTCTATTTAAATACGAACCAAAAATATCCGGATTCTCTCGCCAACTTGACCTCGACCTGCGGGGGCGGAGACCCTTGCATGGCGGCAGTCCCAAGCGATCCGGTTGGAGGAAGCTACTTCTACTGCAAAATATCAAATAATTCCTTCCATATAGGCACGGATCTTGAAGAGGCCGCCAATCCGAATATTGAAAGCAACAGCTCGCACGCGACGACAAATCCATGCCCGACAGCGGGAGGCGACGCGATCATTGGAACTCCGACAGCCGGCTGCGGCGGAGCAACGGACAGATATTGCTACGATATAAAACGGTAGGCAAATAAAAATCGAGCACATAAAAATTATGTGCTCGATTTTTTATCTTGATACGGTGGTGGTGTCCGGAAGTTTGAACCGGTGTTTGCGACAAAAAGCCTTCATGACGACTGTGTTGATAGAATTGTACGTGATGTGATGAAACGTCTCTACAAGGAAAATCTAGCCAATTTTCACGTTCTGGCTTTCGCCCAGAAGGTCTACGAGACTGGATTTTTGCTATCTATAATAACGATAAATACATATTGACAAACGATAAGCACTAAATTAAGATAGAAGTATTAAAATTTATAAAAACCATCTATGAAAAAAAGCTCAACAATATTTCTTCA
>JBBUDR010000061.1:0-1848 GCA_038057195.1 Patescibacteria group bacterium | reverse complement strand
TGAAAACAACCGCCCCGCGGGTCCGAAAAATCCGGTAGTCAATCGTGCTGGCAAGAACCATCGCGACAATGCCGGAGAATACCCAGAGAAGCTGCTTCTTCAGGAAAATATCCCCCGAGATCGGAGAGAGGCTGTAGAGGGAAAGAAGCCCGAAGCAGAGAAGCAACGCCACGGGAATAAGTAGTATATAATCAAAATTTCGAAGATGAGAAAGCATGATAAACCCGCCTTAGAATACATAATATCCCCTACTGCGGCAACCGGGAGAGCTGATTGACGCGAACATGCCCCTCAATACTATCCACCGTTCCACGGATCTCTTCAGGCCATGAAAATGATATTTCCCGCGTTTCCCCCGGATTCAAGCTTTCAACAATCGTCCTGCCCGCGCCGATGATATTTCTGTCCTTGTCAAAGAGGAGGATGCTGACATTGGCACGTGAGATAGTTTCCAGGGTATTGTTGAAAATGTCGGCGGATACGACGCTCTGCTTCACTCCTCTCACATTCGCTACGACGCTGTAATTCCGCCGAACGAGACTGATGTCATAGACCGGCAACTGATCGCGCACGAGAGTCCAATCGCTCGCCATGATCTTGAAGTTTACGGTTCTAATGGGAAGACTCGTACGGAGATCCGGTTCGATGATGGTAACGCTCTCGTTCGGCTGAATGAATGTGCTCCCGTCGCGGACCGCAACGAGCGCGTTGCTTTCATCGTACAATTCAAACTCGTAGTTCAGTTTCAGGCTTCCGTAATAAAGATTCGGATTTTTGACGTACGCGACGGCGTCATATGACCCTTTTCGGGGGTTTAAATACTTTGCCCAATACACGTCGACATCCTGTAACGCCAGATACTTGCAGGGAATGCATGAGCCCCCGCAATCAACGCCTTCTTCATCACCGTTCTGCCGGTTATCAAAGCAGGTTGGAATCGTCTTATATTTTTCGTAATACGAAAAGCTGATCGATGCGACCACAAGCACGATAACCGAGAGGATCGTAAATTTTCGTTTCTGCCTCCAATCCATCCCTCACATAACTTGTATTGCGAAGTTACAAATAGATGTTTCTACGTGAAAATTATCGCCCTACAAGCTGGTATTATTATATACATATCCCCCATACATTCGTGATACAAATTATGTGAGGGATCCATTATTTCAGTATAACAAAAAATCTCCCCCGCGAGGAGGAGTTTTTGCACAAAAACTTTGATATACCGGCGTACCCTACTTTCCCAGGCGTTAGTTTACACCAAGTATCATCGGGTTCAAGCGCTTTCACTTCTCTGTTCGAAATGGGAAGAGGTGGGACACACTTGAATGAAACACCAGTAAGTCAAAACTTTCGTGCTTAAAATTGGTCGGGGGGAGAGGGCTTTCACCCCCTCATGCCGGTTGAACCGACACTCTACCCCCGTTCTGAAAATCGGGAAACTACTGCAGACGACAATAAACTTTAGATGACTAATTAGTACTCCTCGGCTGAATGCATTGCTGCACGTACACCTAGAGCCTATCAACGCGATCATCTCTCGCGAGTCTACGATACCTTATCTTGAGGCGTGCTTCCCACTTAGATGCTTTCAGCGGTTATCACATCCGCACATAGCTACTCGGCAATGCTCCTGACGGAACAGCCGATACACCAGAGGTGCGTTCATTCCGGTCCTCTCGTACTAGGAACGAGTCCTCTCAAGTATCAACGCCCATAGTAGATAGGAGACCAACCTGTCTCACGACGGTTTGAACCCAGCTCGCGTATCTTTTTAATCGGCGAACAGCCGAACGCTTGGGAGCTTCTCCACCCCCGCGCTAAGATGAGCCGACATCGAGGTGCCGA
>JBBUDR010000060.1:6127-7858 GCA_038057195.1 Patescibacteria group bacterium | reverse complement strand
CGAGAAGAGTGATACCCGCGGATACCGCCCCCGCTCCGATAAGGAGGAACACGAAAAGAACTGCGTCCTTTTTTTCCGTGAGCGCCGAGGACGCGACCCAATATGCAAGAGCATAGAAAATGAGATTGATCAGCCGTTCGCTGACGGCATCAGAAGAGAAGAAAGCGACATACGGAATTTTTGAGAGAATCGTGGAAAGCCCCGCTATCGCAAGAAATACGAGAAGCGCGATATTGATGGGAGACTTCACATACGATACCTCCCCCTTCAGGAGAACCTTGAGAAGCCAGACGCCGAACGCGAGAGATATGAGAATGCCGAAAGTGACTTCCCTCGAGAAATCGATATTCCCGGAATACGAAAGAAACCAGAGCGGAATAAGGACTCCAAGCGAAAGAAATATATATGTTGAAATCTTGGAAAGAACTGATTCATATTCCTGTCCGACCCAGCGAGCGAATATCCCCTTTCCTTGATGCATTGGATGAATAGTTTCCATAGCGATGTCCTTTTTACAGAGCTCATATCAAAGGCGCGCAAAGAGCGCGTTCTTTAACATACAAGAGCATATAATGATATTAAGTATATCTCTCTTGAATTGATACGGTCAATGTGGACAAATACCGCACTTTTTGACTTATTGAGGCGCAAGAACTATACTAAAAAGGTCCTTTACATTGATGACTACCCTTCAGAAATGGAGGGAGGAAAGTCCGAATGTCGCATATTGATAGCAGTTAACGACTGCCCCGAGCGTATACATTGTATGTGCTTGGCGGGAAAGTGCCACAGAGACGATACTGCCGATCATCATCGTGAGCGCCCTAAAGGCTCTCATATTGAAGAGGCAATGGTGAAAAGAGTGGGGTAAGAGCCCACAGTGCCGACAAGCAATTGCCGGCAGAGGAAAACCCTATCAGACGCAAGGGCAAACTCTCGGATATATACCGGGAAGAAAAGTAGCCCGCTACTCCGGCCGCTTCCAGCGGTTGGGATCATCGGACGAGCGATCGTCCGAGTAGACAGATGGTCATCACACAGAAGTTTTTTCTTCTGCGTACAAAATTCGGCTTATAATGCAAGGGAATAAAAAAATCTCCGGAAATTCCGGAGATTTTTTGATTACCGGATTTATTGGGACTGTTGCCGAATACCACTTCTGCTTTGATTGCACCATAGTGGCTGCGCCTGCGCAAAAATTATTCAACAGATACGCCGTATATGCTTCATAATTTTTGCTTTGTCTCGCTCACCATGTTGCAATCTCGCTACGAAAGCGCATTCGGCAACAGTCCCTTAAAAAAGAGTTTCTTTTTTCCTATTAAGTGCCTCATTGACGAGCTTGTCGGCCTCCTTGTTCTTCTCGCGCGGTATGTGCTTGAAAGACATTTTTCCGAAATCAAATTTCAAATTCCATATTTTAAGGAACAGCGGCTGGAGGTCTTCGTTCTCAATCTTATACTCCCCGTTCAATTGCTTCATCGCGAGCTCGCTGTCCATCCGGAACTCAATCTCCGTTTTTTTTGTCCTCTCCTTTCCTAAGAGCTGTTTCACCTTCTGGAGCGCGACGACGATTGCCGTGTACTCGGCGATATTGTTCGTCGCGATGCCCAATACTTCGCCGTAGGTCTTGATGGTATCTCCGCTCTCGTTCTTAATGACGATTCCGATCGCCGCCTCTCCAGGGTTCCCTCGCGATCCCCCATCCGTATAAATAATGATTTTTTCCAT
>JBBUDR010000060.1:0-6027 GCA_038057195.1 Patescibacteria group bacterium | reverse complement strand
GCTTCAATTCCGGGGAGTTTTTTTCCGGCGAGTAGCTCGAGCATCGCCCCCCCGCCGGTCGATATATGATCTATTTTTTTCTCAAGCTTCATATCTTTGAGCACCCGGTGAAGGTCTCCGCCTCCGATGACCGTGCATCCTTTTGACGCGGCGACTATCTTTAAAAGCCCTTTTGTTCCTTTTGCAAATGCCGAAACCTCGATAAACCCAAGAGGCCCGTTCCAAATGATAGTTTTTGCTTTTTTAATGATTGCCGAGAAAAGCGCTAAGGAATCGGGCCCGACATCGGCAATATACTCATTCTGCTTCACATTCCCGATTCCGCGAATAGCATTCTCCCCTTTTCCGGTCAGCGAGGTCGTCACGATGGCGTCAACCGGAAGGTGAAACTTCTTATTCGTAAGCTTGAGCCATGACACGTCGGCATTCGATTCAACGACTGATTTTCCGACCATCATATGCTCTGACGCGAGAATTGTGTTCGCAATCGCTCCCCCGACGAGGATTCCGTCCGCCTGCTTCAGAAAGTACTCTATGAGCGGAAGCTTCGTGCTGATTTTTGCTCCTCCAATGATCGCAACAAGCGGACGCTCCGGATGGCGGGATACCTTTTGAAGCACGGACACCTCCCGCTGGAGAAGCACCCCCGCGGCGTGCGGTACAATCTTTGGAATGCCGACAATGGAGGCGTGCATGCGATGGCAGTCTCCGAACGCGTCGTTCACATAGACATCGCCGAGGCGCGCGAGGCGCTTTGCGAGCGAAGGGCTGTTTTCAATCTCTCCTTTCATAAATCGGATATTCTCAAGCATCAAAATGCCTCTTTTTGAAAGGGTCTTTGCCATTCGTTCTGCTTCGGGAATATCTCTTGCAAACAGGATTTTTTTCTTCAGGAGACGAGAGAGATCCTTTGCCGTCGGCTCCAATGAAAGGCCTTTATGATACGCCTCGTCTGGACGCCCGCGGTGGGCGATGATGATGACTGATGCACCGCGCGCGATAAGGTAGCGAATCGTTGGAAGAGAAGCCTTGATTCGATAGTCGTCTTTTATTTTTCCATTTTCTAGGGGAACATTAAAATCAACGCGCAGGATGACGCGCTTGCCGGAAACATTAAGACTTTTGAGAGTTTTCATTCCGCGGGACATGCGAAGTATCTTACACCGGACGACGAACCCGAACCATGCGGGAGCCGAATAACAGAGCTATTATACATCAAAAAGAGGAAATATGGTACGCTTGATATATGCAGAAGATAACCTCGTTTCGCGAAAAAAAGAATATCGTGGTCATCGGAGCCGGATTTGCGGGCATCGCGTGCGCGAAAAAAATCGCGAAACTCCTGAAAAGAAAAAATTTCGCTAGAACCCATTCGATTATCCTCATTGACCGGAACATGAACCACCTCTACTCCCCATCGCTCTATGAGATAGCCGCAATCCCAAAAAACGAAGCTGATGCGGTTCATCTCCAGCACGCCGTTCTTATCCCACTGGATATCATAGCGAAAGGAACGGGAATAACCTTTCTCCAGCGAAAGGTGATGAGCATCAACCGATTCTCAAAAACGGTCTTTTTCGAGCATGATGAGGCCTTGGATTATGAAACGCTTATAGTCGCGACGGGGTCGGAAACGAATTTCATGAACAACCCGACAATCAGACAGTACAGCTATCCATTGAAAACATTTAAGGATTCGCTGGTACTAAGAAACAAGATTGAGGATATCGTGCGAAAAAAGAGGGAAATCAAGATTACCGTCGCGGGCGCGGGACCCGCCGGAGTCGAACTCATCGCCGAATTCAACAACTACATCTGCTACCTCGAAGATCATGTCTTGAAAGAAAAAAAATGCGATGCGCACCTGGATCTCGTCGAAGGCGCGGGAACAATCCTCCCCGGATTTCCTGAGTGGTTTATGAAAGAAGCCGAAGACCGCCTCCGGCATATGGGGGTGAATATCCGGACGCACTCTCTCGTCACGACCGTCACGCCATCAGAGATTATTCTCCAAGACGGCGCCAAGCTTCCCTACGACATCTTTATCTGGATGGGAGGGGTGAAGGGATCGTCGGTTCTCGAGTCAATTGGAATCCCGCTGACAAAAAAAGGTTCTATAGCTGTAAATATGTTTCTCCAGCCGCCGGAAGACAAGAATATCTTTGTCATCGGGGATAGCTCGACATATATGAACCCCGCAAGCGGAGCCCCTCTCCCATGGACAATCCCCATCGCGCTTGCCGAAGCGGAGATAGCCGCAAAGAATATCATGCATACAGTCCGTGGAGCATTATTGGAGGAATTCCGCCCTCACGCGCGCTACCCGTTCATCCTCGCGGTCGGAAGAAAATACGCCATCGCGGACCTTTTATATATCAGACTGACAGGACTTCTCGCGTGGCTCTTAAAGCAGGCGGTTGATTTTCACTATTTTCTCTCTATACTTCCGATAAAAACAGCGCTTACGCTCTGGTTTCGCAATGTACGCTTATTTTCATCAAACGATTAGAGTCAAAATCTATATCATTGATATAAGTTATAATTAAGTATAGAGTTTTGGTAGACAACTTCTTTTACATTGGAGGGTTTTATGAATACAGCCGATGCGACACAGTCAAGCGCGCCGTCGTTGCTGGACATTTCCGGATATGACTTCCTTTTGAAATTAATTGACCGAGAGGATATTCTCGAATGCTCGCCCGAGTACGGTCCATTCTCAAAATACAACTGGTCTAATTCAACAACCATAAGGTTTGTTTTAAAAGAAGAGCGTATTGGTTTTACGGGTGCGGGAAGCCTCACCTTTGTACGGGAAGAATGTTCGTGGATGGTCATGAAAAGCATTGAGTTCAAGTTATGCCGTGTTTCGTCGACGCCCTTGCTCACGGAAAAAGACTGGAGTAGGCATGCTATCCTGACAATCGACTGGTTTGCAAATACACTACATAAATCCGGGGTTTATTTTCGGCTTGGCGATAATGATATCACTTCGCCTGCCGTGGAATACGGTTTGAAAATTCTTGAGAGAGCTAAGAAAGTTCTCAAAAGAAAAAAATAAAAGAAGCTCTTTTCTCCCGCCATGCTAACGGCGGGATTTTTTATTCCTCATGTATGAGTTGACTTCCTTGGACGGTTTTAATTTTCATCAACACTCGCTCCATACTTTTTCTCAATTGCTTTTATAATGTCGACTTCAGACATCCCAACGAGCTCAGCTAATCGAAGAGTATTAATGAGGGCCTTGGGAATATTTGTGCGAAGCTCATCTAGATTTGGCTTTGTACCATGATCGATATCCTCTGCTACAGCAGAGATCTTTCCTGCTGTTTTTGCAAAATGCAGCGCGGAATGCTTAATGGCAAATACTAAACGCTGCTCATCGTTCGCATTTCTAAGCTCGGGATAATGCGCTTCATTAAATAAGAAGTGTTGAGAAATAAATTGCGTCAATTCATCAATGCCTCTTTTCATAAATATTATTTTATATGAATACGACGTAAAAGCTCCAGAAATTCACGCGCGTCCAAGCTGGCGCCGCCAACAAGGGCTCCGTCAAAGGGAGAGTCTGGGTTTACGAATGTGCCGACATTCTTTGACCGCACCGAACCTCCATATAGAACGGGGGTTTTTTGCGCAATGCTTGAGTTATAGAGATTCGCAAGAATCCTCCTGATAAAAATTGCTTTTTCAAACGCATGCTCGGGAGTGTCGGAGTTGGCTCCTGTGTCGTCCTTTCCTTTGCTGATTGCCCAGCGGGGCTCATACGCGATGAGAACGCGCTTCATATCGGCCAACGAAACGCCTGAAAGGGCCTTTTTGAGCTCTTCTTCAAGAATGCGGTGAGCGTCTTCTCCTGGCTCCGATTCTCCGACCGCGAGAATCGCGTAGAGGTTTGACTTCATCGCTTGCCTCATTTTTTCACCAATCACTTCATCCGTTTCTCCCATCGCGCGCCTCTCGGAGTGCCCGATGATTGCGTGCGTCGCTCCGGCGCTCTTTATCATAGACCCCGACACTTCTCCAGTATGCGGGCCTTCGGCAAGACGGGACATATTCTGCGCTCCGATGGAGACTATATTCTTTCCCTTATTCAGAAAAAGAAGGGGAATATACGGAAACGGCGGGCACACGATGATATGCATTTTTCGAAGAAGCGTTTTTTCTTTTAGCACATTCTTAAAGAGGCGCAGCGCTTCCTGCTTCGTCCCCGGATTCATCTTCCAATTTGCGATTATAGTATAGCGTTTTGTCATTATTGCTCTTTTAAAAATTCCGCGGCGGCTTCCGGTGCGATTGTCGATATCTCAATTCCCGTTCCAATCTCGAATCCCGCCCAGATTGCCGTCTTCGGAAGAATCTCGATGTGCCAGTGGTAATGTGAGTGATCGGCGTATTCGATGATAGGAGCGGTATGAACGAAAAAATTATACGCCGGGTCCTGGAGGCCCTTTCCAAGCTTGGCGAGGCTCTTTTGAATCGCATCTCCTGTCGCGGCGACGAGTTCTAAGTCCATCGAGTGAAACTCCGGAGAATGCTCCTTCGGAAACACGCGCATCTCAAATGCGGTCTTTGACGCGAACGGACAGAAGACGATGCAGTGCTTGTTTTCATACACGATGCGCGACTTCTGCTTTGACTCGAAATAGATGATATCGCAATGAACGCACCGCTTGTTCTTGTCGAAATACTCATACGACCCGCGGACGCTCCGCTCGATATCGGGAGGCACGACGGGAAGGGAGATAATCTGCGAATGGGGATGGGCGACCGTCGCTCCCGACTCGGGTCCGTGATTGTGAAAAACGGAGATATAGTCCACGCACTCCCCGAGAGAGAGTTCTTTCATTCGTGAGACATACGCCTGAATAAGGAGGGTTGATTCTTCCGCGGTAAACGATCCGAATGAGCGAGCATGATCGCGCGTGATGACGACTTCGTGACTCCCCGCGCCGTCCATTTTTATGTATGGGCCTTCGGGGTAGATGACCTTGCATATACCCTCGGCAAACGCGGGATACTTGTTTTTAACGACCTGGACCCACCACTCGCCTTCTTCTTTCTTATTCAATGTAAGAAGATTATTAGGAAGGAGATGCTCAAACGGACATTCTTGGGACTCATCAAATTGCTGGCGCTTCTGCAAGAGAAAATCGTGCGGGCGCTTTGCGCGCGCGGTCGCTATCGTCACCCACTCCCCCGAGACGATGTCTTGGCGGAGCTCGGAGCTTTGATTTGTTTTATTT
Source organism: Patescibacteria group bacterium (assembly GCA_038057195.1). Taxonomy (GTDB): domain Bacteria; phylum Patescibacteriota; class Minisyncoccia; order Sungbacterales; family JBBTQR01; genus JBBUDR01. Next base: position 784 of record JBBUDR010000060.1, on the reverse strand, counting down.
TCGGATGCCATATACGTCAGTCCATAAATTCCATCGCACTTGGAACACTTCTTTGAATACCTGAATGTACGCGCCCGTGCCCACCTTGCTGTCGGGATCATTTTCCCACTGGAGGGGAATCTTTCCGAGGCGGAATCTGAGATGTTTCGCGAGAGACAGCATCTCTATGTCAAAGCCGAAACCGTCGATGATGCCGCGGGAAAAGATATCTTCCGCGGCTTTTTTCGTGCATGCTTTGAATCCAGCCTGGGTGTCCCAAATACCTGGAAGAACGAGTGCTTGTATGATGAGGTTTCCGATGTCCCCCAAGAGCCTCCTGTACCACGGCTGGGAGATGACCTGGCGCGCTTCCTTCAGATCCCGGGAGTCCCGCGTTCCGTACACGAGATCGCATCCCTGCCGAAACAGCGGCTCCATGAGATTAAAGTGGTCGAGGGTGGTCGCATTGTCCGCGTCCATAAAGAGACGGATATCGCCCGTAGAGTGCATCATCCCATACCGCACGGCAAATCCCTTTCCCTTGCCGTTCGTATTGAAAATTTTTACGAATGGAGCACTCTTTGCGAAATCCCGAACAATATGCTCGGTTGCGTCCGTCGAGCCGTTGTTGACAACAATAACCTCATAATCAAAGTTCTTCGCGCGGAGATAAGCGGCATTCGCTTCCAGCGTCCTTACAATGCGCTTCTCTTCATTATGCGCCGGAATGATGACCGATAAATACATACATCATGAAGCATGAAGCATGAAGCAAGAAATATGTATTCTTCATTCATGATTCTTG
>JBBUDR010000059.1:1981-4586 GCA_038057195.1 Patescibacteria group bacterium | reverse complement strand
ATTTATGGAAGAGTCCGCCGATCCGAGAGTTCCGCCCGAAGCTTCTCGAGCTTGCGCTGATTCTCCTTAAACTCATCGGCGAGTTGAGCGCGCTCATTTTTCAGTTCTCGAAGACGCGTTTCGGCAGCCGCTTTCATTCTGTCCAATGATTCGATTTGCGGAAAATACGGATTCGAAAACATACCGAGCTCTTGTTCGCACTCAAGAATATTGAATCTACACTGCATGATTTTCAGCACATTGAGATCTTGAGCTTGTTGAATCCCAATCGAATCTTCGAGTATCTTCAAAGCCTGGTGGTCCATGTAACACACCTCCCTTCAATTTGAAAAGGTTTGTATACCAGAATTAACTATTGAAAAAGAACAGGTATATTAGTACCACTGATATAATATACTGTCAATTCTTACCGATTCGCGTACTCTCGCGCCTCCTCAAACTTCAAGGAAAGAAGCTTTGAGATGCCGTCGTCCCCCATCGTGACACCGTAAAGGATTCCCGCCTGCTTCATCGTCTCGCGGTTATGAGTGACGATGACAAGATCCGTCTTCTCTGAAAGCTGTTTTAAGGTGTCTGCGTAGAGCTTTGAGTTTGCCTCATCTAATGCGGCGTCGGTCTCATCAAGGACGAGAAACGGCGGAGGATTCACGGCGGAGATTGCGAACAAGAGCGCGATTGCGGTCAGCGCGCGCTCGCCTCCCGAGAGCATTGCCATGCCTTTGATGCGCTTTCTGGGCAAATCAACTTCAATCTCGATGCCGAATGATTTTTCTCCTTCATCCTCTTTCGGTTCGATCGGCTCGCCGTACTCGTCAAGCTCGAGCTTCACTTCTTGGTGCTTCAAAATCGCTTTTCCTCCTCCGAAGATTATCTTGAAGTAGTTTTGGAATTCATTCTGAACCTTTTTAAATCCCTCTTCAAAATCTCTTTCAATTGTCACGTCCAGATCTTTAATAAGTTTATAGAGATCGTTTTTCGCCGTTCCAATGTCCAAGAGCTCCTTCGAGAGAAACTCAAACCGCTTCTCCGTCGCGTGATATTCTTCGATAGTATGTTCGTCTATTCCGCCTATCTCTTCGAGCCGCAGTCGGGTTTTTTCCACCTTCCGCTTCAGCTCTTCCGATGAAAAGCTTGAAAACGGAGAATCCTTGCCCTCGATGTCCTTTTCGCTGATATTCGCAAACTCCATATCCTGAACGGCGGATGAATGATCCTTCCGAAGCTCTTCGAGCTGATAACGGACGCGCTCGCGCTTGATGCGGATGCCGGAGCGCTCTTCTTCTTTTTCCCGCACTGCGCGGTCCAAACCCCGAATCTCCTGCTGAAGCTTTTGATATCCTTCTTCCTCGGCATCAAGTTCTTTACGGACGCGCTCGACCTCGCCCTCCAGATTGGATAAAAGCTCTTGCAGTTTTTCCTGCTCTTTTTTCAAATCGCCGAGAAGCGCCGAGACCGATGGAGTTTCGATGATCTTTCCTTTCGCAACGACGCCCGCGAGGCGCAAAAGTCCGGCATCGACATCCCGAAGGACTTTTTTCATCGACTCTGCGTCTTCCATGGCAAGAAGGCGCCTGATGGCATCATGCCACTTCTCGATCTCTCCGCGGACATAGGGCATATCGACAATCCGCTCAATCGGCTTTTGTGAGCGTTCTTCTTCCGCTTCAAGACGCCCCTCGAGACGCCCAAGCTCGCGCTCGTATGTCCCCCGCTTTTCGTTGAGAGCCTGGAACTCGACATCCAAGTCCTGCATCTTCCCGAATCGCTTTACTGTTTCTTCCTTCGCATCAACGCTTTTCTGGAGTCCGACGATCTCTTCCTCAACCCGCTTCATCGCTTGCTGTAGCGGAGAGTCTTCTCCGAGAAGACCCGCCTCTTCGTTCTTCATACCTGAAAGCATTGAGTGAAAATACGCGATTTGAAAATCATGAAGCTCCTTTTCATAGACCTCTCGCTGGTCCGCTTTTTCCTTCAGGCTTTTCAGATATTTCAGATGAGGCGCGATCTCCTTCACGAGCCCTTCGATTTCATGGAGATTCCGCTCCGTCTCGTCGAGCTTCCGCGACGCCTCTTTTTTCTTGAGCTGATAGACACGAAGACCCAATGCATCTTCAAGCATCGCCCGCCTGTCGCGCGAAGACGCCAAGAGAATCCTATCAACCTCTCCTTGGCCGATAATGTTATGCTTTGACTCGCCAAGGCCGATTTTCGCGAGAAGCTCGACGATATCGCGAAGCCGGACGGGAGACCCGTTGATGGAGTATTCGTTCAAGCCATCGCGGAACACCTTTCTTCCCAAGCTGACCGTATCGAAATTCAGAGGAATTCTTCTGCTCGCATTGTCAAAATGGAGCGTGACAGACGCCTTTCCCATAGCGGGTGCCTTCGGGGTTCCCGCGAAGATGAGATCCTCCCCGCGCTTCCCGCGGAGGGATTTCACTGACTGTTCGCCTAAGACCCAGCGGATCGCTTCGGCGATGTTTGATTTCCCGGAACCATTCGGACCGACAATGCCGACGATGTTTGACGGAAATTCCAAAAGAGTCGTTTTCGCAAACGACTTGAATCCGGAAAGTTCAAGCATTTTCAGTTTCATACTATTACC